>JAIORJ010000182.1 GCA_021108185.1 Methanococcoides sp.
CAGCATCCGGACTGCTACCTGAACCCATGGATATCCTCTTGATACGCGCACTACCAATAAGTCTTGGATTGAGGAGCTCCTCATCGGTCATGGAGTCCATAAGAACACGATAACCTTTCATTTTATCTTCAGTGACCTTGTAAGCATCATCTGAGAGCTTAGCCCCCAGGCCCCCAAGAGGAAGCATCTGCATGATCTGTTTCATAGGACCCATCTTGTTCATTGCCTCAAGTTGTGAATACATGTCCTTGAGAGTGAAACGGCCCCGCATCATGGCCTCCATGTCAATGTCCTCTTCGGAAAGGGTCTCCTCTGCTTTTTCGATTAGTGATTTGATATCACCCATACCAAGAAGACGGGAAATGAACCTGTCCGGTTCGAACTTCTCGAGGTCATCAGGGGTTTCGCCCACACCGATGAAAGCAATGGCGGAATTTGTCTCGGAGACAGCGGACAATGCCCCACCACCTTTTGCAGTACCATCCAGTTTGGAGATGACAACTCCGGAAATACCCACCGAATCATTGAAAGCCCTTGCCTGCTCACTTGCCTGCTGACCAATAGCACCATCAAGGACCAGTAACGTGTAATCCGGTTGTGCTACCTTGTGGATCTGCTCCATCTCATCGATGAGGTCAGCTTCCAGAGAGTGACGGCCAGCAGTATCCACGATAAGTACATCGTTCTTCTCAAGCTCCGCCAATCCTCTTTCCACGATCCCCACAGCATCGGGATTACCTTCTTCGCCGTAGAAGGGAACGTTCAATTTGTCACAAAGGGTCTTCAACTGTTGATAAGCACCCGGACGGAACGTATCTGCACAAACGACCGCAGGCTTCATTCCTTTTCTCTGGAAATAGCGAGATAGTTTGGAAGTGGTAGTGGTCTTACCACTGCCCTGCAGACCGACCATCATGATAGTTTGAGGCTTTAGCGGAATGTCAGCGCTTCTGCCTACTATACTGATGAGTTCCTGATAAACGATCTTGATGACATGCTCACGCGGGTTCATGCCTGGCGGAACTTCTTCCTTCAAGGCACGTTCCTTGATGTGACTGGACATCTGCATTACAAGCTTGACATTGACATCCGCCTGCAGCAATGCCCTTTGTATATCCTTTACGACCTCAGTGACCGTTCTTTCATCGATGCGCCCAGCGCCGACCAGTTTCTTTAAAGCGTCCTGAAGGGAACTGCCGAGTTTATCCATTACCATATAATGATCATCCTGTGAAATTGATATAAAATGAAGTATGATTTAATGTGTGATTTCCTGAAACAAAGAGGTGAGCTTTATTTAATAACCTTTTGAAAACAATAGTAATTAAAATAGAAAATATTTAAACTTATAGAACCAGAACAAAGATATAAAGTTAGATCAGTATTTGTGAAATTAATATTAGAAAAATAGTAGATTGAATAGCGGGGGATGGATTCGAACCATCGGTCTACGGGTTATGAGCCCGTCGGGATCTCCTGGCTACCCCACCCCGCTAAGAGTGAGTTATTCATGCATTGTGTGACTGTACCACACTTGCAACCCTACTACTGCGCACTGGCATATATAGTTTGCGTACAACCTGCCTTTGGGAACTACTTTTGCCCCCTGTTAAGGTATAGATAAGGATAACAAATGATATCAGGCCATAAATCTTTAAATATATCGCAACTAATAGGGAATCGGTGAACAGATGCCACATAAATGTACCCGATGTGAAAAGATATTCGAAGACGGAGCCGAAGTAATTCTAAGCGGCTGTCCGAACTGTGGCTGGAACAAGTTCCTTTATGTAAAGGACATGGAGCCTGAAGAAGAAGCCAAAGAAAAAGAGGTCCAAGTACAGCCAGAGATAGTGGACAGTGTAGAAAAGGACATCCCGGCAGAACAGTTCATCAGAGAAATAGATGATATCATCGGCATTGGACATCAGGAAAGAGAAGGAGTTGAAGAAGAAGGAGAACGCGTAGAGTCCGTAAGAATACTCGGACCTGGCTCCTATGAACTGAACCTAAGCTCCCTCTTTGAAAGGGAAGAGATAGTCATGGCCATCAAACAGGATGGAACATATGCAGTAGACCTCTCCTCTGCTTTCAGAAAGAAAAAGAAGAAACACAATTGAATCATCAAATGCATCAATTGATCCTAGATCCCTACAATTCATTTCAAGAGGTCATCATTGAAGTCTGGGGAGTGGATGACAGGAACCTATGACAGAAAATGGGAAATTGACTTCCTGAGAGGAATAGCGATCATACTGATGGTTTTTTTCCATCTGCTCTATGACCTTGAGTTCCTAGGTTACCATGAAAGTAATGCCCAGACAGGGATCGTTTACCTGATAGGAAGAGCAGCAGCAATTTTATTCATATTCGTAGCAGGTATATCACTCACCTTAAGCTTCTCAAAGCAACTTGAGCTGGGGCAGACCAAACCTAAATTTACAAAATATGTAAAAAGAGGATTGAAGATATTTTTGTGGGGGATGGTAATAACTGCCGGAAGTTACATCTTTTTGAAAGAAGGTATCATCATATTCGGAGTACTCCATTTCGTAGGAGTTGCCATAATACTTTCATATCCATTTCTGAAATATCGCATCCCAAGCCTGGTTACAGCTATTTTGATAATGATCACCTGGATGCTTTTACGAACAATTACAATAGAACAGCCCTGGCTGTTATGGATAGGTATCCAGCCAACAGGATTTAGATCATACGATTATTTCCCGTTGATCCCATGGTTCGGAGTGATGTTAATAGGCATTTTTACAGGAAATGAACTTTATCCGCAATACAAAAGGAAGTTTGCCCTTTCGGACATTTCCGAGCTTATCCCCATAAGGATATTAACTTATATGGGTAAACGATCACTGCTTATCTATCTGCTTCATCAACCAGTACTGATAGCTATCCTCTACATTGCAGGATTTGCAGACCTAGGCCAGTTCACATTATGAAATGAATGATGCTTAGAAGAAATCCGAAAGTCGGGTCTGCCTTTCATCGAGCTTGTCCAGTTTTGTGACACCCACACCCAACAGGCGTAATTTATTTGTTCCACTGAATTCCTGAAGCAACACTTTTGCCGTTTTCTTTATAGTAACAATGTCATCGGAATGAGCAGCAAGTGTTTTTGCTCTTGTATAGGTTGTGAAATCTGCAAATCTGACCTTTATTGTAACGGTCTTGAACAAATATTTCTTCTTTGAAAGGGAAGCATGGACATGCTCTGAGAGAGTATCCACCACACTTTCCAGATATTCCATATCAGAAGTATCCTTATCGAAAGTGTCCTCTTTACTGATGGACTTTATATCCCCGCTTTCCTGAACTTTTCGCCCATCAACACCATTGGCAAGCTGATGCATGACCAGACCGAACTTACCAAACTTCTCGCGCAATTCCTGGACATCATATACAGCAAGTTCCCCGATCGTCCCGATACCCATCTGCTCTAGCATTACACTCGTTTTCTTACCAACACCCGATATTCGGGAAACATCCAGAGGATAAAGGAAAGAACGGACATCCTCAGGGCGCACAATAGTCAAACCATCGGGTTTTTGGAAATCTGATGCTATTTTAGCAATGGACTTGTTAGGGCCGATACCGACTGAACAGGTGATACCCTCCTTTTGAAAGACATCTTCTTTTATCTGTAACGCCAGTTTTTCAGCCTCATCAAGCCCGGAAACGACATTGGAAACATCAAGATAAGCTTCATCCACACTTACTTGCTGGAACTTTGAAGAATAGCCCCTGAGCAGTTCCATAATGGAGTTGGAGACCTTCTTGTACAGAGGCATGTTAACACGCAGATATACAGCTTCAGGACAGAGGCGATATGCTTTTGAGATAGCCATTGCGGACTTTATCCCAAACTCACGTGCCTCATAGGAACAGGTGCTTACAACACCCCTGCTACCCTCTTGCAGCGGATCAGAGCCAACCACAACAGGCAACCCTTTGAGTGTAGGATCTGCAGCTACTTCCACGGATGAATAGAAGCTGTCCATGTCAATATGAAAGATCATTTTAATAGTCTCACCAGCCCATTCATAAACAACATGATTGAAAATGTTTGTGCACATTAGCAGACATTCAGCAAAGGATTTAATCCATAAAGGACATTGAGGATTCATAACGTATCGAGATATAGGAAATGAACAATGTATAGGTACATAGCCATTGCAGCATATTGCGTAGTCCTTTTCCTTACACTTCGTGATATCAGGATATTTCGCCGCACAAAATTTGATTCATACAGAAAGGGAGCAATTAAAGGGATAGTTGCATCCACAGTAGTACTACTGGGTATAATCGTAGTAGAGATCAATGCAGATATCGGACTGGTGATAGTTTTCATAGGTCTTTACATAAACCGCAAAGGGATGCGTGAAAACGTATTCAATGAAGCGAACACTGTTGAGCGACTTCTGGGAAAGAGCGATATAAATTGAGCAGCCACCTTCAAATAAAGCATTAGAAGATGCCCTCAATCCAAAAGATATAAATGTAAAGGTTTTCTATAAGGCGATACTCTTAATTATATCTATCTAAATTTACTGGAGATACTTAAATGGGAAATATTAGACAAACACATATCAAGAACATTTCATTCCGTCTGGTCGAGAACTATGGAGACGTTTTTACAACAGATTTTGACAAGAACAAGCTTCTCGTCTCTCAATACACAACTATCGAGGGCAAAGTAATCAGAAACCGTGTAGCAGGTTACGTTACCCGCAAGATCAGATATCCAAAATTAATTTAAGTCCGGGAAGTGGAACGCTATGTTCGAAGGAGTATTACCGGCGCTTATAACTCCGTTCACGAAGGATGACACCATCGACAGGACCGGTCTGATAAAGAATATCGAATTTGCAGAGAATGGCAAAGTGACCGGTGTAGTTGTCTGTGGTACCACAGGTGAATCTGCCACATTATCTACGGCAGAGCACATGGAGGTCATCGACATCGCAGTAGAATGTGCGAACGTACCGGTAGTTGCCGGCACTGGCTCGAACAATACGGCTGAAGCAGTGGAACTAACAAAACACGCCGAAGAGGCCGGAGCCTCAGGTGCTCTTGTAATATCCCCATATTACAACAAACCGAACAAAGCGGGACTTATATCCCATTTTAGAACAATAGCAGAAGCAGTGGAAATACCTATTGTGCTCTACAACGTGCCTTCACGTACAGGGCAGGACATTCCACTGGAAGTTATCACAGAGCTTGCCAAGATCGATAATATTGTAGGGATCAAGGAAGCAAGCAGTAGTATTGACAAAGCATCACAGATAATCGAGAACACAATGGACGAGGACTTCATGGTCACATCAGGAGATGATGGACTTACCTTACCCATGATGAGTATCGGCGGATGTGGTGTTATATCCGTGGTAGCTAACATTGTGCCGGACAGAATGAGCAGGCTTGTCAATGCCTTCAACGAAGGCGACACAACAACCGCTCAGCAGTTGCACTATGAAATAGCTCCACTTATACGTGCTCTTTTCACAGAAACTAACCCAGTACCAATAAAGCGTGCAATGGACCTTGTCGGCCTCAATGCAGGTCACTTAAGGCCACCCCTTGCACCGATCAGTGCTGAAAACGATAAGCTCCTTACAGATTGTCTTAAAGGACTCGGGTGTCTACAATGATAAACGCAGGAGTTACAGGCGCTTCCGGACGAATGGGGAAGCTCATCATCGAGAACATCATAAAGATGGAAGGAATACAGCTCTCTTCCGCTTTTGACCTTATGAACATCGGCAAGGATGTAGGAGAGGTTGCACAAGTCGGGAAGCTCAACGTGAGCATCTCTGATGTAGCTGATATGGGAACCGTTCTGAAGGAATCAAAGACCGATGTTGTCATTGATTTCACCATTGCCCCTGCAACCGCTGCAAACGCACCCGTAGTAGCTGGAGCCGGAGTTGACCTCATTATAGGAACAACCGGATTCAGTGAAGAACAACGTGCTACCATCGAAGATGCCATAAGCAGGAACGGCACCTCAGCAGTTATCTCACCGAACTATTCAGTTGGTGTCAATGTCTTTTTTAAGATACTTCAGGAAACCGCAAAGTACCTTTCAGAATATGACATTGAGATAATCGAAGCTCACCACAACCAGAAAAAAGATGCACCAAGCGGAACTGCCATGAAAGCAGCAGAGGTCATCAGTGAGACTTTAGGTGGCAAGGACTTTGTTTACGGACGCGAAGGTCTCGCACCAAGGGATAAAGAGATCGGCATACATGCAGTTCGCGGAGGAGACATCGTTGGCGATCATACAGTCCTCTTTGCCGGAGACGGCGAAAGGATAGAGATCAAGCATCAGGCACATTCCAGAAATGCATTTGCATCAGGCGCAGTAAAAGCAGCCATCTGGATAAAGAATGCAGGACCAGGCATCCATACAATGGATGATATACTGGGCTTCTGACCCTTTTTTCATTAAATTAAAAATAGAAAAGATGTGAGCATCAGAGCAGATGCTCTCCTATATCATCTGAAATGATGCGTTCACAATATGAACAGCGAAGAATGGACCTCCGCCCATTGGAACTTACCGCAAATTTCGAAGTCACCGGTTCATTGCTATTAGAGATACAGTTCGGATTTATACACCTGACAACGCCCTCGATCTGTGAATGGATATGAACAATATCTTTTTCAGATACCTCGAAATTCCTGATGATATTGATGGTTGCATTAGGAGCTATCAGAGCGATCTTATCGACCTCTTCAACATTGAGTTCCCTGCCTTCGATCTTGACAACATCCTTTCGACCATGAATACTGGGTGCATTGATAAGTACACTTACAACCCTTGACGAGGAAGTTGGTATATTCAATATCTTAAGAACGTTCAACGCCTGTCCGGCATTAATGTGATCTATAACAGTACCATTCTCAATGGGATGTACACGTATCTCACGTATTTGTTGATCTTCAATGCTCATTCCAATGCCCCCATAACAAGTGCAAGAAGTGCCATTCTGACCGGAACGCCATAGAATGACTGTTTGAAATAACACGCATGCTTAGTATTATCCACCCTTGGATCTATCTCATTCGTCCTCGGCAGCGGATGCATTACCTTCAGCTCAGGTTTCGCTTTCTCAAGAAGTTCAGGAGTGATCAGCAGACTGTTGGCCACCTTACGATACTCCGCAGGATCTGGAAAACGCTCCTTCTGAACCCTTGTAGCATAAAGCACATCGATATCCTCAATGGCATCCTCTATAGATTCGGTCTCTGTAACCTTTATGTTCCTACTCTTAAGGTCCTCGATGATCTCAGCAGGCAACCGCAACTCTTTCGGAGAAATAAGCGTTATCTCAGCACCATAAAGAGAAAGGGCATAGCAAAGCGAATGCACAGTCCGGCCATACTTCAGATCCCCCGCAAGAGCTATCTTCAAACCATCCAGATGGCTTTCCCTGCGTATGGTATAAAGATCAAGGAATGTCTGCGTAGGATGATGCCCTGCCCCATCCCCTGCATTCAATATGGGAACCGATGAGAACTCCGAAGCAAGCTGTGCAGCTCCTTCTTTATTGTGCCTGAGAACTATTGCATTAGCATATCCATCCACCACACGAATGGTATCTGCAAGGGTCTCCCCTTTTGCAATTGAGCTTGCATCCACTGAACCAAGACTTAAGACATCCCCGCCAAGACGCATCATTGCGGTCTCAAAGGACATACGAGTTCTCGTACTTGGCTCAAAGAACATCACACCAAGTACCTTGCCCTTCAAAATATCTGACTTCGTCTTGTCCCTGGCTATGGGTTCAAGCATTTCTGCAGTATTGAGGACATGATCGATCATATCCCTTGAAAAGGATTTCATAGAAATAATATGCAAGTCTTTGAACGTCATTCACCGTGAAGAAGAATTGCATGAAATATAATGTTTACCTATAATAAGTTATGATCAGAAAAAAATATTAATCTAATGAAGAGATGTATCCGTTCATTAGTCAAGTTCAGCCAGGAACTTCATCCAGCCCTTTGTATCTTTAACGGTACACTTCCTAGCCTCTTCCTTGAATTTATGCATGCGCTCAGGACCTGGCAATTCCTCGATCTCCTTCAGGTCCATGACAGCACGCAAAAGCCCCGCAGTCTTATCGAAGATCTCTTTTGCCTCCCCAACGGTCATCTTATCCGTACCCAGCATATGCTCAAAGGATCGTGCCTTCTCGGAAAGAGAAAGAATACACTGTTCGATTCGTTCCTTATCAGCATCGTTCAAACTTGGCTTATTGATAAGCTCCCAGGTTATCTCATGAAGCGGGATCATTTTACCGTTGATCTCCACCTCATCGGGTATCCTTTCACCACACCAGAATAACTGACGATGAAGTCCCTCAAGGAACTTTTTGCGCTGCTTCTCGGTCAATATATCTTCTTCTACCATAATATGAGCTCATTAATAATGACTTACTTTTAACAAATAGCATCAACTATTAAGTATTATAACCATATACCCGGTTTGATTTATACTTATTCAACTACACTACGTAAGTTCCAAAGGGTGATCATATCAACACAATAATTCAAGTAGCTCTTGACCTGCTGGAAATAGACCGTTCCATCCAGATCGCAAAGGAAGCCGTCGAAGGAGGCATAGACTGGATCGAAGCAGGAACACCACTTATCAAGAGTGAAGGAATGAATGCCATTCGCCAACTAAGGAAATCATTCCCGAACCATACGATCCTTGCCGACATGAAAATAGCAGACACCGGTGCATTTGAAGTGGAGATGGCCGCCAAAGCCGGTGCGGATATTGTCATGCTCCTGGGAAATGCCGATGATTCCACAGTCCTTGATGCCGTCAGATCAGCACACAAATACGGAGTGAAGCTGATGGCCGACCTGATAATTGTCGAAGATCCGGTATCAAGGGCAATTGAACTGGAACTAATGGGTGTCGATTATATCAACATGCATACAGGGATCGATCAGCAAATGACCGGTAAGGATCCCACCCCCATACTTGAGAAAATGACAACGGCAGTTAGCATTCCGGTAGCTGCCGCAGGAGGATTGGATGCTGCAAGTGCCGCAATGGCAGTAAAAGCAGGTGCAAGTATCGTCATCGTCGGAGGAAATATAACGCAATCCGACAATGTGACCGGAGCTGCGAAAAAGATACGAGAAGCCGTTGATTCAAAAGATATTCCTGAAATAGTACATCGGACCCTCGAAGAAGAGATCCGACAATTATTATCAGAGGTATCCACCCCGAACATAACCGATGCGATGCACAGAAAAGGAGCCATGAAGGACATCCACACAATGGTTGCCGGAAAAAGGATGGTAGGTAAAGCTGTGACAGTCCAGACATTCGAAGGTGACTGGGCAAAAACTGTCGAAGCTATTGAAGTTGCCGGTGAAGGGGACGTAATTGTGATCTACAACGGAAGTAGACACATATCACCATGGGGAGGACTTGCTACCCTTAGTTGTCTCAATAAAGGCATAGCAGGAGTAGTAATTGATGGACCAGTAAGGGATATCGAAGAGATCCGAGAGATAGGGCTTCCCGTCTTTGCCACCAGTAATGTACCTAACGCAGGAGACCCGAAAGGATTTGGCGAAATTGGGGCATCCATACACTGCGGCTCACAAAATGTCAACCCCGGAGATTACATTATCGGAGATGACAACGGAGTGGCCGTAATACCCAAAGAAAGAGCGTATGAGATAGCAAGGCGTGCCAAGGAAGTTGAGAAGAACGAAAAACGTATCTATGAAGAGATAAAGAGAGGGAGCACGCTTTCTGAGGTCCTTAAGCTCAAAAAATGGGAGAAAATGTAAATGATAGAACTATTGAAAGTGCTTGTTTGTATGCCATTTCTCCTTTACTCCTGCTATTCAGATATCAAGACACGAAGGGTCACTAACAAGCTCTGGCCAATAATGCTCGGTGTAGCAGCCCCTTTAATCATCTATGATATCGCACGATATGGCATTCCCTACGTAAAATGGACACTCATATCGTTCATATTCATATTCGCGTTCGTTTACATATTGTTCTATTTCGGAGCCTTCGGCGGTGCAGATGCCAAAATATTGATGGTGATATCATTGATACTGCCCATCTATCCTGCACTGGAGCTGATCAGCTACCATTTGCCTGTAGCAGGTATGCCCCCCATTGGCCTATTCACATTCAGCGTCTTTGGGAACTCGGTCCTACTCACAGTGGTCGTGCCGCTGGGACTGTTCCTCTACAATCTCACGCAGCCATCCCTGAAAGATGCCCTTAAAAGACCTCATTACATGTTCATTGGCTACAGATCGTTGATCAAAGACCTTGAACGCCCCCACATTCGCCTCATTGAACAGTACGAAGAGAACGATGGGAACGTATCACATCGATTCACGACAGGGGGCATGCAGCTTGATGAGGACACGATAGCTACGATGAAAGAATATGATAGAAAAGGACTTATTGAGAAGAGGGTATGGGTAACCCCCGGACTGCCATTCATGATACCAATAACAGCCGGTTTTATCAGTGCAGTGATCTATGGAGACCTTATATTCCAATTAACACTTCATTTCCTGCTATAAATTGGAATTTATTTGCTGCCTTTTTCAAAGGCAGCTATCTCTTCCATGAAGACGGAACCATATTTCTTTAACTTGACCTCACCGACACCAGTGATGCCAATGAAATCCTTTTCATTTTTCGGAAGCTTTGCAGCCATCTGTCTGAGACTTGTATCTGCAAATATGATATAAGGCGGAACATTTGCCTCCACGGCAAGCCTTTTACGCAGTTCCCGAAGCTTGTCAAAGAGTTTCTTGTTCGGACGTGATATAGGCGTCGGAGCCCTCTTTGCCTTTCCCGGAACAGATGTTCTTTTTGGAGTGCTGGACTGTGTGGTCTTAGCCGAGGACCTACCCACCGTTGAGCCAACCTTTTTCGAACTACTATGTGTAGGCCTGACGATTGCAGAATTACCCGGCTTTCTAACGGGTGCTTTCCGAGGTTTGGCAACAGTTGTTCCCATCGAACGAGTCAGATGCACCTCACCGCCCCCAAGGACATCACGGCTCTTCTTGTTAAGAAGAAGTATGGGATATTTTCCTTCCTTTACATCAACATGACCCAGACGTATCATTTCCCTTGCCATTTCCACCCATTCGGACTTAATGTACCCGTCACCGGTACCATAGCTTTTAAGGCAGTCATGTCTATAGCCTATTATTTTCTTGGACTTCGAGCCTGTAAGGATATCCACTATATGCGTCAATCCAAAGCGTTCATTTACCTCATCGACACAGGAAAGGAAGGTCCTTGCAACCTCGGACGCATCATAAGTGTCGCGCGGGTTCAAACAGACATCACAGCTTCCGCAATTGTCGGACTCCAGCTCTTCTCCAAAATAACGCAATAAAGCCTTCCTGCGACAGGAAGTGCTTTCACAATAATCAATCATTTCCTGCAACTTCGTCATTGCGATATCGCGCTCGGACTTTTTGGGTTTCTGATCAATTAAATATTTGATCTTGTACCAGTCAGCCCGACTGAAATACAAGATACATTCGCATTCAAGGCCATCACGCCCACCCCTGCCTGTTTCCTGATAATAGCCTTCCAGGTTCTTGGGAAGATCATAATGGATGACAAAACGAACGTTCGGTTTATCGATACCCATACCAAAGGCAACGGTAGCCACAATGATATCGACATCATCCCTGATGAAACGTTCCTGATGATCCTGCCTTTTGGCATCGTTCAATCCTGCATGATAAGGAAGGGTATGAAATCCTTCACGGTTCAGTTTGGTGGAAACAGATTCAACACTCTTTCGGCTGTTGCAGTATATGATACCCGAATTTCCACGCTGACCCTTAAGGAAACTTACCATGTCCCCATAGGTATTGTTCTTGGGTCTTATCTCATAGGAAAGATTAGGACGGTCAAAACTCGCCACATAAACAGAAGGAGAGACCAGATCAAGTTGCTTGATGGTATTTTCCTTTACCTTCGCAGTAGCTGTTGCGGTCAGGGCAATCACAGGAACATCAGGGTACTTCTTTTTCAAAAATCCCATCCGCCGATATTCCGGCCTGAAATCATGCCCCCATTCAGAGATACAATGGGCCTCATCGATAGCGAAAAGACTTACATTGACATGACTAAGCAACTCCTGAGTGCTTTTCATGCAAAGGCGTTCAGGTGCGACATACAATATATCCACATGCCCTTCGACGATGGCACGGGTGGTTTTCTGAACTTCCTTATAACTTAACGTACTATTAAGATAAGCAGCCGAGACCCCATTGCTGACAAGTCCGTCCACCTGGTCCTTCATCAGAGAAATGAGAGGGGACACTACGACGGCAATTCCATCCATAATGAGTGCAGGTATCTGGTAACATATTGATTTGCCACCGCCAGTCGGCATTAATACAAAAACATCCTTTTTGTTCAGAACATCATTGATAATGTCCTCCTGGAGAGGACGGAATTCGCTGTAACCAAAATATTTCTGGAGTGTCCTGTACATATTGATACCGAGATTAAGCTAGTGATACAATCCTCAAAATATCTTTCACCATATTTAACATGCAACCATGCAGGGTGAAAGTAATTGATATAGTATCATTGAGTTTTCCATCGATACTATTAAAACCAACAAACATATTAAAGCAGAGTATTATCTAAGAAATTCACAAATATTGATCATCATCACATCATAACTGGAGTTCACATTCATGGTAAAAGTCGAGAAATTCATACCTAAGGCTATAGACAGGATAAAGGAACAAGCAAAAGGAAAGACGATAATCGCACTTTCCGGCGGCGTTGACAGTTCAGTCTGTGCAGTACTTGCATACAGAGCTATTGGAGATGATCTGATACCTATCTACATCGACACAGGTCTTATGAGAAAAGGTGAGACCAAAAGGATCAAAGAGATCTTTGAGGACATGAACCTGCAGACCATAGATGCAAAGGACAGATTCCTTAACGCACTTGTCGGCATCAAAGACCCTGAAGAGAAGAGAAAGGTTGTCGGAGAGACATTCATTCGTGTCTTCGAAGAGGAAGCACGTGAAATAAATGCAGAATATCTCATTCAGGGAACTATCTATCCGGACAGGATCGAGTCTGACGGCGGAATCAAATCCCACCATAACGTCGGCGGATTGCCAGAACACATCGACTTCAAGGGAATAATCGAGCCTATTGATGACCTTTATAAAGATGAAGTGCGTGAGGTCGCCTGGGCACTTGACCTTCCTGAAGAGATATGTGAGAGAATGCCATTCCCAGGACCTGGGCTTTCCGTAAGGATAATCGGAGAGGTCACTGAGGAAAAAGTAGATGTCGTACGTGAAGCGAATGCGATCGTAGAGGAAGAGCTCCTTGAACAGTTCAAACCATGGCAGACATTTGCAGCCGTCATAGGAAAAGGAACCGGCGTTAAAGGTGATGTCCGAGTACATGGATGGATAATTGCCGTACGCGCTGTAGGTTCAAGGGATGGTATGACCGCAGAGGCACTTGAACTACCCTGGGAGACCCTCAGGAAGATCGAATCCAGGATCTCCGGCGAGATAGCATCAGTCGCAAGAGTACTTTACGACCTGTCACCAAAACCACCTGCAACTATCGAGTTCGAGTAAATGTCACTTAATAAAGCCGTATTAGATATACGCAACCGTCAGCGTATAAAGCCATCATCTAACGATTATCCTGCCGCAGTATGGAGAAGCACTGATTACTGTGACGGAAAGACAGTTGATACACTGACCATCATCTTCAAGACATCAGGCTGCTGGTGGGGAAAAGCTGGAGGCTGTACAATGTGCGGCTTCGTTTATGACAGTGCAAAGATACCTCCACAACCGGAAGAACTTGAAAGGCAGTTCGATAATGCAATGCAGAAAGGCGAGAAGTTTGAAAGTTTCATGGTGAAGATATTTACATCAGGAAGTTTCCTTGATGAAAATGAAGTGCCAGCCGAAACAAGAGCTAACATCCTGAGCAAACTGGCATCCGATGAACGTATCTTCAAGGTCATTGTTGAGAGCAGACCTGAGTTCGTTACTGAAGAGACCCTGAAAGCCTGTAAAGAAGCACTCGGAGATACCGCATTTGAAGTTGCTATAGGGCTGGAGACAAGTTCAGACAATATACGGAAGAACTCCATAAATAAGGGATTCACGTTCGAAGATTATATTAAAGCCTCAAATGTGGCAAAGAACAACGATGTGAGCATGAAAGCATATCTGTTGCTAAAACCACCATTCCTGTCCGAAAAGGAAGCACTGGAAGACATTGTCAAAACTGTCGATGATGTTGCAGATCATGCTCAGACCATCTCGATAAACCTATGTAATGTCCAGAATGGTACGTATGTGGAACAGCTCTGGCAAAGGAGCCAATACAGAACACCATGGCTTTGGAGTATCGTTGAGATCCTTAAACGGACAAAACAACGCCATCCTGACCTGGTCATAACTTCCGACCCCGTAGGCGCAGGTTCAAAACGTGGCCCTCACAATTGCAAGATATGCAGCAGGGATGTTTCAGATGCAGTACATCTGTTCACACGTACTCAGGACCTAAAAGTGCTTGAAGGACTTACATGCGATTGCAAACAGACGTGGGAAAAAGTGCTCGAACTTGACGATTTTACCTATGGCAGTCCGATACTTGACAGATAAAGCCAAAAAAGGATGAGAGGACACCCTTATTCGGTGTCCTTATACACCATCGTACCAATACCCTGATCAGTAAAAAGCTCCAGCAATACTGAATGGGATATGCTGCCATCGATGATGTGGACACGATCCACGCCTCCTTCAACACTTGCTTTTGCACTTCTCATCTTCGGGATCATACCGCCACCGATAATACCATCTTCTATCAGTTGTTCAACTTCATCCACACCGATGCGGGATATGCGTGTTGAGACATCGGTCTGATCTCTGAGAACACCAGGCACATCGGTCATAAGTATCAGTTTCTTTGCATCCAGAGCATCTGCGAGATCGCCTGCAACCGTATCAGCGTTGATGTTCAGGGCATTGCCCTCTGAATCCATTGCAATTGGAGATATGACTGGAATATACCCATTTGCTGTCACAATATTGATTATCTCAGGATTGATTATCTCAGTATCTCCAACCCAGCCAAGATCAACATCGTGTTCAACATCTTCGATCAGAATTTTCTGTGTGGGCTTTTTCTTTGCCAATATCATCTTCCCATCTTTTCCGGAAAGGCCGACACCTTTCCCGCCATGTTTACTTATAAGAGAAACTATGCGAGTATTGATATTTCCGACAAGCACCATTCTGGCAATTTCCATGGTCTCATCGTCAGTTATCCTCAACCCACCCACAAATTCTGACTTTTTGCCCATGCGTTCCATCTTTTCGGTTATTTCCGGTCCGCCGCCATGAACGATCACAGGATGAATACCGACAAAGCGCAGGAGGACAATATCCTGGATGATATCACTCATTACCTGAGGATCGACCATGGCATGTCCACCTACTTTGATGACCATAACAGAATCGTGGAATTCCCTTATGTAAGGAAGTGCCTCGATCAACACATTCTCTCTTTTTCCTGTCATATAGGTACAATAAAGATTATACATCGTATAAAGCTTTTTGATTTAAGGAACGTAAAAGAGAGCAGAATAAAGCTTGAAAGATAGGTCTAAAGGAATTATCAATAAAATTCAAAAAGAAGAACTTGCAGGTTCGAGTCAGAACCTACAACAATTGAAAATATTAGACCGTTTCCAGTTTGATTATGCCTGGTTTTTGTTTCTTGACAAATGGCTTGTTGATCTTGTCAGGCATCCAGTCAGGTTTGTTCTTTGGTGCATCGACCATTTCTTTCCAACCCACGAAAACATGGATCTTCTTGGTGCCGCGCTCACGAAGCATGATATGTTCTGGCTTCTTTTTGGTACCCTTGCCCCTGTTAGCAACCTTAAGAGCTGCCTGACGTGGCTGTTTACCCGTGAATACGCCGCTTTCATTGCCTTTTTCGTCTCGTAACACAAAGTTTCTTGTTTCAGACATTTTATCACCTTACTAACCCGATATCGGTTATAGGTAGTTGTACTTACGAAATATAAATAGTTTTCTTTTAATGTTGCCTTTTGATTATGATTCTGGATGTGAAATCGCCCGACAAGCACATTTATAGATCAAAAATGATATCAAATCAAATATAAATATGAAATGTATAAAAATATATTAGCAAGTGTTGCGCCTGATAAAATACGACCATATAACAAAACATTTACATGCAATGAATCTGTTTGTGTTGGTTACTATTCAATAATAGATACGATCATTTACTTAATCCTTGTTCGAGGTTATAAATATGGAACTTCCAATTGCGCAATTTCCTGATGTACAGGCAAACAGACCAAAAATACCCATAAATCTTACACGTGTGGGTGTTACCGGAGTTAAAAAGCTTGTTGAGATTAAGAGAAAGGACAAACGTCCAATTGTACTAATCTCAACCTTTGAGATATTTGTAGATCTACCTTCTGACCGTAAAGGTGCAAACCTTTCACGTAATTTCGAAGCCATGGATGAAGTTCTCGAAAAAGCCATCAATCTGCCAGTCTATGAGATAGAGGAACTCTGTAATGATGTTGCTAAAAGCCTTCTAAGGCGCCATGAATACGCCACTCGTTCAGAAGTACGTATGAAAAGTGAATATGTCGTCAAAAGGGAAGCGCCATCTACAAAAATGAAATGTCAAGAAGTAGTGGACATATTTGCAGAAGCGACCGCAACAAGACTTGAAGAGGGTGACATCGATGTCAAGAAACTCATTGGAGCCGAGGTCGTTGGCATGACAGCATGCCCATGCGCACAGGAAATAATGAGGGACAACGCAAAAACTGCACTCCGGGAACTTGGAGTCGATCTTGAGACCGTCATGAACTTCCTGAACAAAGTACCCATGGCTACCCACAACCAGAGAGGACGTGGAATTATATCCCTCGAGGTCAGCGGTGACGTTGATGTCTCCCTTGAGACCATCATCAAGATCATTGAGAGTTCCATGAGTTCAAGCATAGTAGAGCTCTTGAAGCGCGCAGATGAAGCACTGGTAGTTGAAAGAGCGCACCAGAATCCTAAGTTCGTGGAAGATTGTGTCAGAACAATGGCACAGAATATAGTCAGTGAATTTACTCATGTGCCTGACAGTGCACTCGTTACCATTAAGCAGATCAATGAAGAGAGCATACACAGACATAATGCATTTGCAGAAAGAGTTGCTCTTCTCGGTGATCTCAGAGACGAGATAAAAAATAATTGATGTGAGGAACAAATGAACGAAGTGCCCGAAACCGTTGATATAGATGGCAAGCCAATAAACGTTGGCAGCAATGTACGCTACATCAATACCGACACCATCGGAGTGATAGAGGAAATCATGACCGATGACGAGGGTACCTGGGCACTTCTTGATACCACACAATTATATTACAGGATCGATACACTGCAAATAACCGAAATGGTATCGACCAAAGGAAAGGAACACGTCCTTACAGAAGAGGAAACAAAGGAGCTTCTTAAAGCGCGTTCCGAAGCTGGTCAGGAAAAAGTAGAAGAAGTGTTCCAGGCAACTGGTGGCGGTTGATCACTCCGATCATCAACCAGATCAACAATTATAGAGTGCTCGTTCTTTTCGCAGCACTCAAGATAACTATTTTTAATACTCATTCACATCTTTATTAGCATCTATCCTAACACTTTTTGATACAAGTTCAGTGTGTTACTGATCAAGTAGTGTCAATGATCTTATCCACTCACCTTTAGGCTCCCTAGAGGTTCCCACTACAAGTCTCTTAATGTCGCCCACCTGTTCAACTACGCCCTGTGCTTCGATCAATTCCCCTTTTAGGGCCTGACCGGCATAGGTGTGAGTGTATGAAAGGACATGATCTATCTCATCGTGGTCGATCTTGTAGATAGAAGGGTTATCGAATGCCAGTTCCGCATCGGTTACCATTGCTTCTATTTTTGCAGTACCGATGTCTTCGCCGCGGGAGATTGGCGAACTTATCTGATCCCAGTCTCGAACGAAAAGGAGATCAAAATATGTGCCACCGACCATTCCCCTGTTCCCTTTGCGCTTTTCGTGTAAAACGAATTCTTCAAAAGAGATCTCAGGGATACGTTTGTTGTAAATGCGACGCCACATATCCTCATCAATATCCTCAATGAATCCGCCCTTTGCCTTTGCAACTGCAATAGCATCCCTTGCCTTGAACCAGTCCTTGCCATATACAACAAAATCAACATCTGAAGTATCGTTCTGTAAGCCAGGAAGAAAAGAGCCGGTCACACCCATCTTTTCAATAGGTATACCGGCTGCATGCAATACTTCATAGACGGCTTTTACCCTCTCATCCTTTTTTATGAGTTCTGGAATAGGGTCTGAAGGATGGAGAATGACCTTTACCTGATCTTCAGGGACTACGTGGACATCCTGAACCCATTCAGGTCTGTTATTACGCATAAAATCAAAAGCAACATCAAAATCATATTTGCGGTAATTCATCCCATTGAGTTGACGGTCCCCGGTCTCATCGGGCACATATCTTAGCACACACCTGACACCTTCAGGATGGAAATAGTCTGCAACCGCAAATATCCAGTCGTCTTTGGTAATTATAAAATCTCTGATACGTGCTTTGATCATTATTATCTTCCTGGTTTAGTTATAGCTAGGCAAATGTACTTGGGACTAATAAATGCTTACATTGATTAATCGAATTATGAAAGTTCCAATGAAAGAGCTATTTCGTCACAATCCGGGAATTTATGACATTTGATGCAACCACTCCATATTTTATGCGGGAGAGTTGCTTTGTCCACACGTTTGAAATGATTTTTCTCAAAAAAGACAGGTGCATAGGTCAATGTGAAGACAGAGGTAACACCAAGTTCACGGGCATCGTCAAGGCATGCCTCTAACAATTGAGTACCAATACCTTTTCCCCTATATTCCGGAAGAATGGCAAAGGACAGGATCTCTGCAAGATCAGACCACAACACCTGCAAACCACAGCAACCTACAACCTCGCCATCGAGATCATAAACGTAGAAATTGCGTATGGACTCATAGAGATCACTGACAGAACGATGGAGCATGAGCTCCTGCTTTGCATAAAAACTGATGATGCTCTTGATCGCATCAACATCCTTCAATGTGGCTTTCCTGATCAAAACACAAGCTCCTTAACCTGAAAACAATGTTAGAAGAATAATGGCGGGCGTGAAGGGATTTGAACCCCTGATTTACAGCTTAGGAGGCTGCCGCCATATCCTGGCTAGGCCACACGCCCTCGAGTAACCCCTGTAATGTCAATCAATATTTTAAATCTATTGGTCAAAATGCATTGCAACAGAAAGATATGCAAAATGATGAGCAGAGCTATCCGGATGTGATAATATCGATACGAAAAAATAAAACGGTAGAAATGATTTTATGATAAAGTTATAAAAAACAGATTTTTAACAAAACCTATAAATAACATACATCATTATGATGAACTGCGCGAAATGCCCAAATGGAGATGACAAAAATGAAGATAGTACATGCCCAAACAGTTCTTGCAGAAGAACAATTATTAGCATTAAAAGATAAATGCAACAACACATCAACTAAAGAGGCACTTAGCATTGCAGTAGAACACTATCTTGAATGCGAATACACAGAGATGAACGAAGATATGTGGACAAAGAAACTTGAGAAGATCGTTCAGAAGAAGAAAGAACAGAAGGCTTAAACGTTCTTATTTTTTGTTGTGTGGACCAAAACATAAGTTGTTCACATAACGAACACTTACTTATTACTTACTTATTATTCACTTAGTCGCCCACTTAATTGATTACCTATTCGAATAATTCACTCTTTTACCGAACTATCAACAGAAGATCTTCAACCCCTGATGAAACTTCGATTTCACACAGCATATCTAATTGAAATACCGCCCAAAGCCCATGGCTTGATAAGATGAGCAATATAGGGATGAGAGCAGGGGATAATAGATCGGACAATTATGGATAAAGAAATTTGAACTTAACAGTTGATCTTCTGAATATATATGAGTTAAATAATAGATGAATAGATACTATATGATTAGATATATACGCAGAATATATGCCAGCATTCTTCATTATAAAATAAGATTGTGATATTATGACAAGTAAACTAAGTTCAGTTCTTGAAAGGAAAGGTCCGATAAAAAAGATAGGCGTCCTTGGAATGGGTTACGTAGGTATTCCTGCAGCCGCTTTATTTGCAGATTCTGAAAATTTCGATATTGTCCTTGGGTTCCAGAGAGATTCGCCCAGTTCCGGTTATAAGATCGAGATGCTGAACAATGGAGAAAGTCCATTAAAAGGAGAAGAGCCCAGTCTTGAGGACCTACTTCGAAAAGTTGTGGATGCAAAGAAATTCGAATGCACTCCAGATTTTTCAAGAATATCCGAACTTGATGCGGTGACGTTGGCAATACAGACACCTTTCTCGGACCCGGTAAGCCTCCAGCCTGATTTTAGTGCCCTTATCGAAGGTATCCGCAATGTCGGGAAATATCTCAAAAAAGGAATGCTCGTAGTACTAGAATCCACAATAACACCCGGAACAACGGACACTCTTGCAAGGCAGATCCTTGAAGAGGAGTCCGGACTTAAAGCAGGAGAGGATTTTGCACTTGCGCACGCCCCCGAAAGAGTGATGGTCGGACGCCTTTTAAAGAACATACAGGAACATGACCGTATCGTAGGAGGTATTGATGATACCAGTACGAAAAGAGCTATGGAACTCTACAGTCATGTTCTGACAAAAGGAAAGATCATACCCATGACAGCAACTGCTGCCGAAGTTACGAAGACCGCAGAGAACACGTTCAGAGACCTTCAAATAGCAGCTATCAACCAGCTTGCATTATATTGTGAAGCAATGAGCATCAACGTATATGATGTAAGAGCAGGCATCGATAGCCTTAAAGGGGAAGGCATTACCCGAGCCGTGCTTTACCCGGGTGCAGGAGTAGGAGGGCATTGCCTCACTAAAGATACATACCATCTTGAAAGAGGGGTTACAACGAGCAGTGGTGAACTTGACTATCCTGAAAACACAGACTCCATTTTTGTACTTGCAAGGAAGGTCAACGATTTTATGCCAAACCACATGTACCACCTTACACAAGAAGCCCTGAAGCGCATAGGCAAAGATGTGAAAGGATCGAAAGTAGCTATCCTGGGATGGGCCTTTATCAATGACTCTGATGATGCGAGAAACCCACCTTCCGAACCATACAGAAGTCTCCTGATCGAGAACGGTGCTGAAGTGATGGTACATGACCCTCACGTCCTGAACTACCCCGATGTAGAGATAATGAAAGACATCGATGAAGTTATGGAAAATGCCGATGTCATTGCGATCCTGACAGGACATTCGGATTACTTCAAACTCGACCCATCAGTGCTTAGATCAGTGACAGGAAAGAAGAACACTGTGATCGTGGATGGAAGGAATGTTCTCGACCCGGATGCATTTATCGATAATGGATTCGTTTACAAGGGCATTGGCAGGGGCGACAAGAACGAACATCCCATCATTTGATATGATGTGAATTTCCTATTTTGAAAAGGTAGGCAGTTGAAAGAACTGCCATCTTTATTGATTTATTATTATTGATCTCGTACTGTCCTTTACTATTTTTGTACTGATTTTTAAGCACATCTACCCCGAACAAATATTAAATTTTTATACAGAATAAACAATATAGTTATACTTTTATAATTATATCTAATATTTCCCTGCAAATCTATGCAGGATCGGAAATCGTGACCAATACAGGCTATTTATATAGATCGTTCTTTAAAAAAAATACAAAAAACGATAGCAAATGCTCATATAAAGTTCGGCAGACAAAAACTCAGAGATCCATCATATTCATGTGCTCCACATGTGAAAATTCATCCACATTGAACGATCAGGTCTGTCGTGAACAGATACTTTCAGCACTCCTTAGAGAACCACTTGCTGAGAGAATTGTCCTTTCCCATCTTTATGAACGTGATTACGAAAGCAAAGAGATGGAGATCATTTATGAGCTTGCACACTTGCAGGAAACACTTGGGAACCATATTGATCTGGACCTTTCGTTCAATTGTCAAAAGGAAACATCTGGAAAATATTGTTCAGATAGAAACAAAAAACTCAACAATATCATCAAAACATCAAAGAATGACCCTTTCAGATCGATCCAGCTTCTCGGAGAACTTAGGGAAGAGAACGAAGGAGGAGAGGGACTGAATATTGTAGATGCAGTTCATGAAGGCGATGAGTGTGGCATATGTACAAAACGTTTCCATTCGGTCGTGAACGAGATATGGGAAACAGAAAAGGGATTGAGACGATTCATTGACCTTGATGAGAACAGTACATTGGACATTGATTATGACCAATTGATAAAACCAAATGTAAGACCGGCATTCTCCACATCAAGGATATACATAGAACCCCCTGAACTATCAGAGTTCCTTGAATGTTACGATATTAAACATAAAAACGGAAGAGATTTACAAGTCTCCATCTATGAAATGACAGACCGCCCTGAAAAACTGTACATGATAATTCCCAGGGAATACAACCTCGATGCAAATACTCTTAAAATGGTTGAGAGAGTTCGGAAAAAATTGATACGTTTCAGACCAGATGATATGAATTTTGCAAACCCTGCTAATTCAAGGGAGTATTTCCGAAGGATCGGGAAGAAGATGCTTGAGGAAGATGCAAGGTCACATAATATCACACTTGCTCCCGCAGATGTGAACACTTATTCTGAACTTCTGGCAAAATACACTACCGGACTTGGAATACTTGAAGATATTTTGTCTGATACAAGGGTCACAGATGTTTATATCAATGCCCCGGCAGACAAAAATCCGGTGCATGTGGTCATCGATGGAGATGAATGTGTCACTAACATATTCCTATCACAGGATGACCTGGACTCCATGGTATCAAGATTCCGTGCCATAAGCGGCAGACCTTTTGGAGAAGCTACCCCGATACTCGAGATGGAACTTAAGGAATTCGGCGTCCGTGTTTCTGTCATAGGGGATCCATTGAGTGCGAACGGACTTGCGTATGCGTTCAGGAAACATTCCAGAAGACCATGGACACTACCAAAACTCATTGCCACAGGGTCCATATCCCCCCTCACTGCCGGCCTATTGAGCTTTCTTATGGATGGAGAAACATCCATCCTTGTTGCCGGAGAAGTAGGGGCAGGTAAGACCTCCCTTTTGTCTGCAATGATAATGGAAATACCACAGAAATACAGGATACTCACCATCGAAGATACCAGAGAACTGCCTATCGAAGACCTTCAGGAACTGGGTTGGAAGATGCAGGGAATGAGCTCACGGTCTTCTATACTCAGCACAAATCTCGAAATAAGACCGGAAGTTGCACTAAGAGCAGCACTGAGGCTTGGAAATTCATCGCTTGTTATAGGAGAGGTCAGAGGAGAGGAAGTGAAGGTCCTCTATGAAGCAATGCAGGTCGGAACTGCAGGCAATTCTGTGCTTGGCACGATCCATGGGGCATCTGCAAGTGCCGTTTACGAAAGAATAGTTCATACCCTTGGAGTGCCTGCTGCCTCATTTAAAGCAACAGATGCAGTTGTAGTCTGCACAAACACAAGGATAGGCGGAAGTATGAGCAAGAAGAGGCGAGTTACACAGATATGTGAAGTGGTCAGCGGTTGGGATGAAACTGCAGATGCAAATGATATCTTTGCAGACATCATGAAATATAACGCTGCAACAGATTCGCTCATGCCCACAGACATTCTTGACAGAGGACAATCTGAGATTGTCGGGAAGATCGCTCACAAATGGGGCATATCGATAGATACCGCTTCCCTTAACATCCGCATAAGAGGGAAAATAAAAGAGAAGATGGCAATTGCAGGACAGACCAATCCGGACCTTGTGGAAGCAGAAGCTGTCAGCAAAGCCAACAATATGTTCTGGCTCTACATGGACATGGAAAAGAACGATCCAAATGGACCGGATTATGAAAATGTCTATCGTAAATGGTCAGATTGGTTTGACAGATATTCTTCGACCCAGATCTGAAATAAAGGGAGTGGAATTCAAATGAAAGCGTCCCAGAACTGGTATATTCAAGGCTGTAAGTTCACAGTCCGCCATTTTTCACGGTTCATAAGAGAGATTGACGATTTTTCTGCAAAGGCAGAAAGTTCCGTTAGTCAGGAGTATCGTGATTCAATTACTTTTACCGGATTCGTGATAGAGCCTTTTGAGACCGTAATGTTCTCCTATGCCGGCACGTTCGCCACTTTGGTTTTGTTACTGCTCTTTGATACCCTGCTATTTCAGATAACGACATTCGATCGTACCATATTGACCCTTGTAGCGACCCTGACAATTGCCTTGCCCTTGTGTGTTCTTTTGTACCTTAGTGAATATGTGAAGATACATGCAAGATACATGAAGATACAGTCAATAGGGGATATCCCTGAGGTCTTAAGCTATGTGGTGATGTCAATGAGGCTTGTATCGAACATGGAAAAGGCAGTCCACTTTGCAGCCAGCCATTCGAACAGGCCTCTTGCATATGACCTTCGGAAAATGCTATGGAACCTACAGGTTAGAGTGTATTCCAATATCGATGATGCACTTCTTGATTTTGCGGATATGTGGGGAAAGAACAGCGAACATTTCAAGCGGTCCCTTCACCTGATCAAAAGTTCCATTAGCGAACCTGACGAAGCTCAGCGCATAATAACCCTTAATCGTGCCCTTGACATCGTCCTTGATGGTACAAAAGAACTGATGGAGCAATTTGCAGCTAGATTGAAAACACCCACATACATCCTGTATTCGATATTCATATTGATACCACTTGCACTGGTCGCATTGCTTCCTGCAATGACCGTTGTTGGCTTTAAGTTCGATATTGTGACACTGGTAATACTATATGACATTATTCTCCCTCTTGCAACCTTCGTTTATGCTGAATATATTCTAATGCAGCGACCAGCGACCTTTGTACCCCAAAACATACCGGATACCCACCCGGGACTTAAGAACATTAGTAAGAAAAAACGCAATGCTTTAATCATAGCGATGGTCACCGGAACGCTCATTGGAATTTCAGGTTATCTATACAGCTATGCAGGAAATCCCTTCAACATCATATCCACAGAAACCCTCAATGGCATCCTGCCGCCCACACTTCTGATAATATGGGGGATCGTGATCGCTTTCTCGATCTACATGAACGCTGCATATTCACCATATAAAAGAATACGTGATGAGATAAAAATGATGGAAAATGAATTTGCAGATGCATTGTTCATCCTCGGCCGGCGTATCTCGGAGGGTCGGGCAGCAGAAGAAGCGTTTGCCCATACTGCAAGAACAGTGCAGGGATCCCATATAGGAAAAGCATTTGAAAGGATATCCACCAACCTGATAACAATGCGAACGGATATCAGGACGGCAATATTCGATGAAGAGTTCGGGGCTTTCAGGGATATCTATTCCGACAGGATACAAACGACCATGGTGATGTTCACTGAAAGCATACATAAAAGTCATCAGTCAGCAGGAATTGCCATTATTAAACTTGCAGACCACTTAAAGGAACTTCAGGTGGTGGAACAGAACATAAAACATTCCCTCTATGACATGACATCCACCATGCGAACTACAGCGATCATATTTGCACCTCTTATCGCAGGAGTCACAATTGCCCTTTCGGAGGTAATCTCAAAGATATTGCAGAATATCGCAAAGGGTATGAGCAGATTGCCACAGGAGATCATGCCCGGACCTGCGAACATTTCACCGGAGAACCTGGACCAGACAATTGCCCCGGAGCTTTTCATGCTGGCTATTGGGATCTACCTTATACTGATCACAGCCATCCTCACAAGATTTTCAAGCACCATTGAGAACGGCGGGGACAGAACACAGTTCATGTATGACCTGGGACAGGCATTACCAATTTCTATAATCGTTTTCACTGTAACTGCCATTACGGCAAGGACCTTCTTCAGAGGACTTATATGAGCCTTTAAGAAAAATAATGAGAATATTACACTACAGCTCATTCGATATAGACAATGGCCTTTATGGGACATACTTCTGCGCAATCCATGCAGAGAATACAAAGATCATGATCAATGGTCACCCTGCCGTTGTGACGCTGTAAAGCACCATGAGAGCATACCAGAGCACATTTGCCGCAATTATTGCATCCTAGGATGGCCAGAAGGCCTTCAGGTCTCACCATTGTCACAGGTTATGGTACAAAACAGATAAGAACTTTGCTTTAAAACATCCTTATATATCAGAGAGCGTATGAAGGGATACTATGAAAGAAATGATCCAGACGGATAAAGGGTCTTTCTACAATTTTCTAACTGAAGGTTGCAGACTCTGTCAACAAGGTGCCAAAATGGTACTCTTCATCACAGGCACATGTGATAGAGGATGTTTCTACTGCCCTCTTTCCGACGATCGGAAAAGAGATACCGTTTATGTGAACGAAAAGGCAGTTGAAACTGATGATGATGTTTTGAGCGAAGCACGTACGATGGATGCGCTAGGCACAGGCATCACCGGAGGAGAACCTTTACTTAAAAAAGAGAAGGTTATCCATTATATCGAACTTCTCAAAGCGGAGTTTGGGAAGGAACATCATATTCACCTCTACACATCCATAGCACCTTCAAAAGAGGCACTTAAAGCTCTTGCTTCTGCCGGTCTGGATGAGATAAGATTCCACCCACCGCAAAATATGTGGCACGTTCTGAAAGGGTCCGCTTACGAGAAAGCGGTTAAGGATGCAAAGGACCTGGATATCGAAGTAGGGTTCGAACTGCCTTCGATAAAGGGAGTTCTCGAGCTGAAGGACATTATTAACGAGCTGGGATGTTTCCTGAACCTTAACGAACTGGAATTTTCAGATAACAATGCCATGGAACTCACAGAAAGGGGATTCATGCTTAAGAACGATATAAGCAACGCAGTGGAGGGTTCTGAAACATTTGCCCGGGAAATTGCGCAGTATCTCCCAAAGATGCATTTCTGTTCATCAAGATATAAAGATGCAGGGCAACTTAGGGAACGACTCATTAGAACTGCTAAGCAGACTGCCCGCCCATTTGATGAGACCACAGAGGATGGGACACTGCTATACGGATCCATAGAAGCAAGCGATATAGAGGAACTTGTGAGCTTCTTAAATGAAATAGGCGTCCCTGAAAATATGTTCGAAATAAAGGAAAGGGCAATAGAATTGCCGGGGTGGTTTACCGAAGAAAATGCCCAGGAACTTAAAGAGTTTGGGTTCGTGCCATCAATTATCGAAAGATATCCTTTCAAAGATGGTCTGGTAGTCGAAGTTATACCGCTTTGATACTAACATTTATAAGGATTAATGCTGTAGAGAAAACGCATTCTGCATCAGAAATCAAATGTATTACCATAAATTTATAACTTAAAATCACATAAAGACAATTGAGGTGTTTGTGCTGGAGACTATAGAAGACCGGGTTAAGGCGAGACTTATAAAATATTTGGGCCGAGACGATACCGGAATACGGGAAGTTGTACTGAAAATGTTCCTAGACGGAGGCACTTTCACTACAAGTGATGTCTACAAACATCTCCATGAAAAGGAGTTCGATGTAAGCTACAGAGGAGTTTCAGCCATGGTAGGGCTTATGAACACAAGGCTTGGAATACTCAGTATCGATGTTACAGGCGACCATAATCTATACCTGTTGAAAGAGGATTATAAACCAGTAGTTAAGTCCGTACTTGATAATTACTGATCTTCATTATAGTTCAAATTACTAATTGGCACTGAGAATCGGTGCCTGATGCTCTTAAAATATCGAAGATCTGATCTTTTATGCCACCCCTATTGAATCTGTTCTACAATATCTATGAGAGATCCCTTCTTGCAGGCATGAAAGGGAAAAAGGTTCCAGACCATATTGCGATAATTATGGATGGGAACCGCAGATTTGCCGGCAAATTCGGGAAGAGGGTTGATTACGGCCATTCCCGCGGTGCAGATATTACGGAGAAGGTCATCGAATGGTCTTATGAGATGGGAGTTAAAGAGCTTACCATATATGCTTTTTCTACAGAGAACTTTAACCGCTCCGATGATGAGACAGTACGCCTTTTTGAACTAATTACCAACAAATTTGACTATATGCGCAAGAACGAGCGCACCCATGAGCGGGAGATAAGAGTGCGTGCTGTCGGCGACATTGGTCTTTTGCCTAAAGAGCTTCAGGAAGCTACCCGAAGGATAGAGAAAGCTACCAAAGGTTACAGGAAGTTCAAACTGAACGTTGCTATTGCTTATGGCGGCAGACAGGATATAGTGCAAGCTGTCAGAAAGATGGCGGATAAAGTGCTGATCAATGAACTGATGCCTGAAGATATCAATGAGAACACTGTTGCAGACCACCTATACCCCATGGAAGGTCCTTCGGTCTCAAATGTAGACCTTATCATTCGCACAGGTGGAAATGAAAGGATCTCGAACTTCCTGCCATGGCAGGCCAATGGGAACGAATGTGCTGCATATTTCTGCGCACCTTTCTGGCCGGAGTTTCGGAAGATAGATCTGTTGAGATCGATACGTATATACCAGACACGTCTTGCCGAACAAAAAGAATACGAAAGACATCGAGAAGAACTTTTCTTAAGCAAGATGCAAAATCGATGTAAAAAAGAAGAACGTATTTGAAATTGAGCTTTTACAAACATCCATCATAAAGAGAAGAATGGGGCCGTAGTGAAAGCAAACGGTTTGACGGGATGGAGGAAGCTACGGCCGAATGTTGCAGAAACTCACCTACGAGCTCTTAGGAATTCTTCAAATTGTTCATAGTATCTTGCCCTGTTCACTAATTCTGTAAAGAAATCATCCATTTAAATTCACCTCGAGCAATACTACTACTTCTGCATATATTAAAGACTGCCAAGTGGGGTGAAAGTATTCAGTCTTTTTCAATGATATCTCCATGTCAACATAGGTTCTTTTTGAAACTCATGGAAAGCTCTGAACGAGACACATTATACAATAATAGTTGTATTCGATGAGATAGAAGTACGCAAAACATTTGATACGAACTCACCCATAAAGTTCAAGATAGAGATCCCGGTGGTGCTTATTGGAGGACCTGTGGTAGCTTATCTTGAGGGTATGAGAAAACTCATCGATGCAGAGATGATACTACCGGAATTTGCCAGTGTGGGTAATGCGGCAGGTGCACTGGCTGCAAAAGGAGTACGAAGGGTAGAAATGCTTATCAGACCAGTTTCAATGGCTGCTCCTAACTGGGAATTCTACATGTATTCTGAAAAGGGAAGAGAAAGCTTTGATGAATATGAAGAAGCGGTGGAACATGCCCTCAGGCTTGGTGATGAGACCATACACAAATACATGAAAGATGCTAACATGGACAGTGATTCGGTAAAGATAGAAGTGAAAAAGGACGAGCTGTTCATGGAAAATTCAAATACGCTCATCGAAACAAGGATAGTTGTTCTTGGTGTAGCCGAACATGCTGAGAAGGACGAGTAATATCGATAGAGGGCTGCATCATGTGGCCATTTTACTTTTTTTGTTTTTTACCGCAAAAGTGACATTTCGAGCACATTTGCAGTATTGGAATTGCAATATTTGAATTGCAATATTTGAATTGAATATTAAATTTGTAATTATTGCATTAACATATCAAAAAACAAGCTATCTGAAAACAAAAGATAATAAAAAATGCATGGATGTTCAATAACTTAATTTAAAATGATGCGGGAGGTGTGATTCGAACACACGAACTCCTACGAGACTAGGCCCTCAACCTAGCGCCTTTGACCTGGCTGGGCAACCCCCGCATATTGTTGGGTTATTGTTTATCGAACTTCCATCCTGAAATAGCTCAGGATCGCTTAATTCCACATTTATAGTATGTTTGGTGCGGGAGGTGTGATTCGAACACACGAACTCCTACGAGACTAGGCCCTCAACCTAGCGCCTTTGACCTGGCTGGGCAACCCCCGCACGGGGAATACTGCGAATTAAATAAAGTAAAAAGGAAATCAGAATTTCCGATTTACAATGTGCTCAAGATGCTCTGCATCTCAGAAGCCTTGCCCTTAATAGTATTCACTGCATTTAAGATTAACTGTTGAGCAGTGTAAGAACCATCCGATTCCATACTGAAAATGAATGATTTTTCATCTGCACTTACAGTAATTGCATTAATGTCGCAGGAATCCTGACAAAGTCTACAAAGTGAGCACTTAAGACGGTCCTCATCGGCCACCATTGCAGACTCATCGGTGAGCTGAATGATGTTCCTGGGACAAGAATTGACGCAGACACCGCACCTGTCACAACCCTCAAAGGTGATAATCGGCATGATCTTGTAGCCACAGGCAACGCCTGCCTGCCATTTTGCATGCTCATTACCATAGCCCATATGAGCAATTGCTTCAAGGACAACCTTCTGGCCAGCCCTAAGATCGATTATAGGGATGTTCTTGTCTGCCGGTTGAACAGTCGGATCAGATGACACAATATCACCGGAGTGAACCATGGTCTGACCACTTTCACCAGTTTCTGCACTGAGTGTCAATGAAACAGTACATGCAGGGCAACCTGCCCCATCGCATGTACATTTATCCTGAGGAACGAAGTCGTCGAGGCTGGTAGTGAGTGGGATCAAGCCCAATCTCAATGCCAGCTGTTCGTCATACAGAACAGAAGTATTGTTATAGATATTCACTTCATCGATCGCAAGCGTAGGTACGTCGGCAAGCATTGCGCGACGAACACCGTTTGCGAAAGCTGCAGTTGTATTTGACAGTATGAACTTTGCTGATCTGTCCGATAACTCAAGTATATCGATTTCCATAAAATAACCTCTGTTCTTAGTGATTATACACGCCTTCCGCCTTTTGGACGAGTTCCATCATGTGGTACTGGAGTTACGTCTTCGATCCTTCCGATCCTGACGCCAGCTCTTGCGAATGCCCTGATAGCAGCCTGTGCTCCTGGTCCAGGACTCCTCTGCTTGTTTCCACCAGGTGCTCTTACCTTGATGTGGACACCTTCGAGACCCTTGTCCCTAAGGAGATCTGCAAGCTGAGTAGCCATCTGCATAGCAGTATATGGGGAACTTTCATCCCTTGCTGCCTTTACAACCATTCCACCAGAGGATTTTGCGATGGTCTCTGCACCTGTGAGATCAGTCACAGTAATGATCGTGTTGTTGAATGAGCACTTGATGTGTGCAACACCCCAGATTCCGTTAGCCATATTTTATTCCTCCTTATTCCTCAACCACTGATGCTGCAATCTGTGCAGGCCTCTCTGGATGGGATTCCTTGGTCATAGGGGATGTACCGTAATATTCGATATTCATCTCCTGCTCCCTTGTTACCATCATACCAGGGATTGTTACCCTCTTGCCATCAATAGCGATATGTCCGTGTGTGATGAACTGCCTTGCCTGACGTTCAGTGCGGGCGAGTCCAAGTCTGTGGACCTGGGTCTGAAGCCTGCGCTCCAGAATAGCCTCGGTCTGAAGACCAAGAACATCATCGATATTGGAATCAGATTTGAGAATTGAAAACCTGATAAGTTTTGCAAGGAGCTGGTCAGCTTCGGTCTTTGAGTGACCTACAAGATCAGATTCTGCGGATTCTGCAAGAAGACGTCTTGCATTTCCTCTGACCCTTCTCAGAACACTGAGTGATTTCCAGAGTTCCCTTTTGTTACGAAGACCATACTTCTTAACGAGCTCGACCTCGGATGCCAACCTTTCAGCTTGCCATGGATGTTTTGGAGTATCATAGCTCTTTGTACTTTTACCTGGATATGCCATAGTTCATCACCCTCATTTCTTCTTCCTGACACCAATGGTGCTTCCACGCCTACCGGTGGATTTGGTTCTCTGTCCTCTGACCTTGAGACCTCTCTCATGTCTGAGACCACGGTATGCACGTGATTTCTTGAGGTCGTTAAGATCTTCTTTAAGTGTCAGAATGATGTCCTGACCAAGAAGGTGTTTGTTTTCGCCGGATATAGGGTCGAACTGTCTGTTGAGCATCCATTTAGGAAGTTGCTCTTCGAACTTATCAATAGTTGAATCCAGTTTTTGAATATCTTCGTCAGGAAGGTAACCGATTACTGCGCTTGGGTCGATACCTGTACTGTCAATGATAACACGAGCGGTTCGTAATCCGATACCACGTATACCGGTTAATGCGTACTTCACTGGCTGGTTGCCCTGCAGATCAGTATTCATTATACGAACCAGATGTCTTATTTCTTCATCTGCCATATATTGTCCTCCTTAAGAATGCGATATCGCACTCCGTAGCCTCGGAACTTATCCGTTCCGACACAGCCATGTGGCTTTATAAATTTTTATCAATTTAAAAGCGACTTCGCTGAATATGCCGTTTCTGGTATATAACGGTATTCATCTGAACGTAATTATAACAAACTTCCTTCAAAATAAAAATGTATATTTGGACGCATATTACCCATACACACCATCAACAGTACTCAGCATCGACCTTACATATAATTGTTCAGACCTCTTTTTAAAAGGATACGTCACAAAGAATGAAATATCCCAGGACCTACGATCAGGTCTCGAATTCGGGATGCTTCCTAAAAGACATATTCTCCATAACAGCAAGAAGGGCACCTGCAATAATGAACACGCATCCTATCAACGTTTCAGCGAATATTGCACTATGCAAAAGAGCATAATCAAAAAAGATGCCACTTACCGGCTCAAGCATAGCCAGTATACTGGCAGTCTGAGTCCTTACCTTCGAAAGCCCGCTGAAATAGAGAACTCCACTTATGCTTGTATTCACCACTCCAAAAAGAAGCAGTATCATAAAATTGTCCTTAAGTACCGGAACAGTAACATCCGATGCAAACGGAAGCAGCACGATAACACAGAATATTGTTGCCCAGAAGAATTGTGCAAATCCTGAATATTCATCCCGTAGGTAGCGTGCAGTCATAATAAGGAAACTGAACGATATACCCGAAAGAATGCCCGAGATCAAACCGATGAAATGCATATCACCCAATCCAAACCCGACAAGGTTTGAAGGGTCCACTATCAGAACAATACCTGCCATAGACAGGAACAATCCAACGATACCAAGCCTTGTAGGCATTTCCTTGAGGACAAAAGGAGAGAATACCGTAACATACATAGGCGCTGTATAGAGCAACAAAATAGCAATTGACAACCCCGAATATAGAATGCATGTAAAATAGAAATAAATGGTCAGCAGCTTGAAGATACCAAGAAGTAATAATTGCTTTCGTTTTCCTTTTATCCGGATAAGGTCCATTTTGCCTGTCAGATACACATAACCCGCAAGAAAGATCACACCGATGAGAAGTTTGTAAAAGATAATAGGCAGAGTACCCATATCATTGATGAGGATAAGAAAAACACCCACCATACCATAAATGATACAGCCGGTCGTGATCTCGAAATATCCCTTGACAGACGCTGATGCCATGAACGACAAATGAGACACACTATATATAGAATATTGCATCCATCACCGGCATAGATAAGTATAGGGTATAACAATCTGCAAATAAAAGGTAGATAATATGGATATTATATCATTTTTCCCAGGATTTGGCACACAACACTTTATATTTGCTATACTGCTCTACGCATATTTTTCCTACTCTTTGCAAATAATAGCCGCCAAAACTCGAATTTCAAATAAGTGGATGGCATGGATACCGATATTGAACCTTATATTGATGTGCAGAATAGGAAAGACCTCGATCCTAGTACTTTTGGGATTGCTCATTCCATTGGTCAACCTATTTGTATTCGCATACATCTGGGGTGAAATAGCCTTTGCCACCAACAGATCAAGATGGTACGGAGTCCTCATACTAGTACCTGTGATCAATGTGATCCTTCCTGGATACCTTGCATTTACAGACTGAATGCAAGGATATTAAAAATACATGCCAAGAAATATACAGGCTGTCCTTTTTGATATGGACAACACCCTTTTCGATTTTCTGGAAGCAAAACTGATAGCATGTCAAAGGATAGTAGAGCACCTAGGCGCAGGTGATGCAGAATCACTACTTCAATATTTTCTAAGGAAGAATGCCGGTTTTGAAGACCTTGAGAACATACAGGACTACCTCCAGGACAACGAACTATATTCCGATGAGAACTATGCGATCAGTTGTGCTCTTTATGAGAAGGTGAAAGTTGAAGTACTCGTCCTATATCCCGGCGTCATAGAAACCCTGCAAAAGCTCAAAGAACAGGGACTGGATATCGCACTTGTTACGGATGCGCAATCATACAATGCAATAAAACGTATCGAAAGAACAAATATAGGCGATTACTTCGATACAGTTGTGACAACTGATATGACCGGTGCGAAAAAACCCGACCTAAAGGTGTTCCTTTATGCACTGGACATCCTGAACATCCCCCCATCAAAAGCTCTTTTCGTAGGGGACAGTCCCAGAAGGGATATTGAACCTGCCCGAAGGATAGGAATGCAAACCGCCTACGCAGCCTATGGTGATAAAAGAGAGAAGGGACAAAAAGTAGAAGCCGACATCACCCTTTCAAAGATCTCAGAGATAATCGACTTCATATTTGAAAAGTGAAGGGATCAGAACCCTTCGATAGCACCTATTTCTTCCTGATATCTTGCAACCGCTTTTGGAGCACCTTTCAGAAGCTTCCTTACCCTATTATAGACACTCGGAACCTTTTCAGAATCCAATTCCTTCAACATCTGTGCAAGGATATCCACCAGAAGCACATGGTATACATCCTCCATCAGATCTATATTGGCAAACACGTTCAGCATGTTAGTAGTACTATATTCATTGACATTAGAGAGCTTGAACAGTATCTCACGAAGCAGTTCACGTCCAGCTTCTGTTTGCAGAGATATTTTTCGGTTCCTCGCAAACCCACCATAAAGAGCACGCTGGTCATTTGCCTGCTCGATACGGAATGATTCGGAGACTTCGATCTGCCTGACAAGAGATACAGCTTCCGTACTGCTGTTCCCTGCGACTATTGACAAGAAAGCCTCCCAGGCGACAAGGTTCTTTTTCGACTCTTCCATGAACATTTCAAGCAGATCCATCTTGTCCTCGGCAGAACTGTTGATGTAACGATCAAAAGCTGCAAGCTTGTCAGTCGCACAAGAGGCTTCATAGAACTGCTTCTTACATAACTGCTGTACAAAAGGAGTATCAAGTGTCGCAAGGATCCTCAGAACCAGATTCTTTACCTGCCTGGCCTTAATGCAACGTGCCTGCTCTTCAAGAGTATCGTTCGCAGGAACTGAAAGAGCAACATATTTGTGATAGACATTAAGCAAGGAAACTGTCCGGTTCTTTGCGATCTCATTGAGAATACATCCCTTGACATCATAAAGGAGCTGATAGCGGTGAGATAAAGATACATCCTCAACTGATTCGAATATCGAGAGGAACTGACCGCCAACATTTTCCATAAGTTCATCATCGGTGATGAGCTCACTAAAGAGATCAATGAACATTTCAGAGACACGGGCATCCTCGTCTGCAATGAGCTTCATCTTTTCCCGGTCGACCAGAGTGTAATACGCAACGAACCTGTTGATCATATCGCCATCTTTTTCCACCTGCAGGAGCAATTCATCATCGGAAACATCACGGACGACCTTCCCGTAGAACGAATATCCACGGTTAACAGAAATAAAGGCAGGCATGTCAACGTTTTCCACGGAGATCTCAGCTTTTTCTGAAGCTATCCATTCAGTGAATTCTGCAATATCATTTCCTTCACTGTCAACCAATGCAGCCACGAAAGGGAATTCCCAATGGGTGCTACCTTCCGGAACGATCTGGACCAGATCGAACTTAAATGAACGGTTCGAGCTGTCATAAGAAGTATTGATGTTCAAAACAGGGAATTTGGTCTGTTTGAGCCAATTCTTGGACATATCTGAAAAGTCCATTCCAGAGAACTCCTCCATCGTCCTGAGCCAATCCTCGCCTGTTGCATTGGAATGACTGAACTTCGTATGATAGCTATCAAGGGCACGTGCAAACGTTTCCTTGCCCATTAACGTTTCAAGCATCCTGACAAATTCCGGTGCTTTCACATAGGTGACAGCGGTTATCAGGTCATTGGGATCGTTAAAGCCTTCCGGAACAATAGACATCGAAGCTGCTCCGCTATCAATGGCAAAGGTACCCACCCCAGGATATAGCAGGTCAAGGACATTCGCCAGACGGCTGTAGTTCTCTCCGAAAAGGAAAGCATGGAACTGGTGTTCAATGTGTACGGTCACCGCCTCATTAAGCCAGATCTCAAAAGGACTCCAGCCAGTGACCTCAGAACCATTGATATTGTGATAATATTCATGCACCTTGACACGTATCATATATTCAAATGCAGGATCAGTGGTTTCCGGATATGGCATGATGCGGTTCGTGGTGATGGTAGTATTGCCGACATTTTCCATCCCGCCAAAATCAGAGTTCTGCATTCCAATCTCACGATAGACAGTACCGGTATATTTATAGCCCATTTTAAGGGAGCTATCAAGCTTTTTCAGTTCATCACGAACGAACTGGAGGTCTTCAGAGTCACCTTCCTTCTTCAGACCATCCCTTGTCCTGACAAGCTCATATATCTCTTTCCTCGTGTCAAGGTCATTGTATTGTTCAGGTCCGGTGAAAAGATATGTCCACAGAACAGAATCATAGAGAACATCAAGTGCCTTTTCTGCAGGATATATATCAGATTCCGGAGGGACCAGGAACTCGAGATTGAAAGTGTCGCCACAGGGGTATTCGAATTCTCTTGTGAAAGTGCGGTAGGTACCCACTCCCAAAAAGAAGAGATAGGTCGCCATGGGAGTGATAGAATTGTCATAGACGATCCTGGACCTGCCATTTCCGATGGAATGACGTTCTTCGATCACATCACCATTGGTTATGAGATTAGTGTAACGTTCATCTGCAATTATTGTTGTAGTGTAAGTGCATTTTGCAGTCATGTCGTCAATGCAGGGAACTATACGCTGGAAGCCCCACTGTTGACACTGAGTGATCTGCTGAGGAGGCGCTCCTGCCGGCGTTTCGTCATAATAGAGACCTTCGAGTACATTCGAGGTTGGTCTGCAAATGGTTTCCGTGTGAATGACAATTTCAGTATTTTCCGGCACCATTGCAGGGAATTTGATGGAAAGTATATATTCATCCGCCCTGAGATCGTAGGATATGTCATAGTCCTTGCAACTAATGTCCTTTATTTCCAGATCACGACAATTAAGGTCAAGATGATCTATCGGTTTGTCAAGGGTCTTGACCTTCAGATCGGATGTAACATATGTATGGTCATCATATACATCGAACAAAAGGTCCATGTGAATGACATTTACAGTAAGCTCCCCAAAATCTTCAGGATAATATTTGTATATACGTTCCATGTGATTACACCTATTTTCCTAAAGTCATGTTAGCTTAAACATGTTTCTAAATAGTGATAGGCAAAGGTAATTCAATATTCTGCAAGCATGGGATAAAAGCAACACTTTTTCAAAGAAAAGGACACAATTATAGAAAAGAGATAACTTTTTGTTGGTGATCAGTTTGACAGAGCAGAAGAAAATACTCATGGTAATAGCACAGGAAAATTTCAGGGATGAAGAATTCCTTAAACCAAAGAAGGTGTTCGAGGATAGTGGTGCAAAGGTGACCGTTGCGAGCAACACCACGAAAAAGGCAAAAGGCGTGCTTGGAAAGAAGGTCAGTCCGGACATCAGCATCTCTGATGTGAACATCGATGATTATGATGCGATATCGATCACAGGAGGCGGAGGAGCAAAGCAATATCTGTGGGATAATACGGAGCTTCAGGAAATTGTCAGAAAGGCAAACGAACAGGGGAAGATCATTGGTGCCATATGTATCGCACCTGTGGTCCTTGCTAACGCGGGATTGCTGGAAGGTAAAATGAGCACTGTTTTCAAGAACGAGGAAACTGTGAAGATCCTGAAGGACAATGATGCGAAATACAGGGATAAAGATGTCATGGTCGATGGGAATATCATAACTGGCAGGGATCCAAACGCTGCCAACAAATACGGACAAGCTGTGATAAAAGCTTTGAAGTAAATAATACAGTAAAAGTAATTAAGAAAAGATAGAAGGAGAGGGATCAGATATTACCGCCCTTTCCTTACAATAAAAGCCACTGCAACAAAAAGTGCTATTGAGATGAAAGCACTGAAGCCAGGAACCGGTTTTTCAGCTTCATCGGAACCAGCACCTGCAATTATGACCTTGTTGAACAGTTCTTCTGAGGCCACGAGGTCATTTGTAGCGGTCTCAAGGTTGTGTATCCCAAGGCTTCCATCATTCTCTATTTTTGTCAGGTAAAATTGACCGTTGTTGTAGTTGGCCCTTTGCTCCTCGTAGGCATCAGTACCATTGATGCTCTCAAGTGCATTGCCTGCTTTTTCTTTCAATGAGTTCAGAGCGGAGATATGAGATACAATAGGTGCCTGCTTTTCTTCTATCAATGAGGGGAGAGACGACTGATGACAGAGACTACAGTTGTTCCCGGAATCAGGATTCGACAATCGTACCGCATCAAAGTCAAATGTGTGCCCGGTTTCAACAACTTCATCAGTGGATATTTCTACCATGTGGCAATCCACACAACCGATCGAAGTAGGATGTGGACCATCCACATATCCGGAAGTGCTCACCAATTCCCACTGCGCATGTCTTACTATCGGAGTATTACCGTCCATGACCGCACCTTCGGTATTATGGCAGTTCCCACACAGAAGGATCGAATCATCTATACGAGGGTTAGTATCGTGAGGATCATGACATGCGGCACATGAAATTGCCCATTCGTTCACCACTTCAAGCTCATGAACGCCTTCCTCATCCAGAGCATAAGGTTCAGCATCTGCAATGTTCAATATGCCACCATCAGTGCTCTTACATGCAGTACATGATGCTCCACTATTCAGAACATAAGGCTCAGCAACATCCGTTGGTTCTGAATGGCTTGCAATGGCCTCCATATCGAAGTCAGCTTCACCGAATTCGTTCCATTCATCATAGACACCTGAATGACAGTCGCCACACACTTCAGAAGAAAGGTTTACGTCAGGCGAGGACGTGAACGGCGCAGAGATATGAGCATCAAAACCACCTGGTGATGCTGTATGACATATATCACAGGATGCAGACCCGTGAGGTGATGAGCTCCAGACCGCATAAGTTTCCCCATGGCAGTCGCCACATTCTTCAAAGTCTACCGCCCCCACAACAGTTGTTAAAAATAGCAATACTGTTGTAACTACTACTATTGATCTTAAGATTTTCCCCATCATATGAATCATTTTAATATTGGACATTCAGGACATATAAAGATTTCTGACACAGATTTTAGGTTAGAAAGAATGTGATTAATTAGCTTAAAAACTTATAATCAGTTTGAGAAAGTTTATACCAGTTTAAATGTAATCACAGCCCTTGCTAATTCTCACCCTATAAAACTTGTCAATGTGGATGATCTCTGCAAAGAGTATGAGAATCAAGGTATTGACAGTGAAATTACTATGTCGATTGTATCAAAACTTAAAACTCAGGGAGATGTGATTACCATAAATTCTAAATCAATAAAAATGAATACAGATTATTATTTTGGCAATGTTAATAATTGATAACAGATTTGATGTATAAACATCCCCCTTTTTAAAAAATAAATAGTTTTTAGATAAATTTATATGAAATGAAAATTGACTTAAATTGATGCTTCTTGAAAAATTGAGTCCAGAGTATAGAAATAAAATTGATACAATTAAAAATAGTATGCAGAGTATGTGGTCGAAAGGTGAATTTAACCATCGAAACTATACACTGCACGGAATAGAACATTCTGAAAATATAATAACAGCCCTAGAAAAATTGACAGATGGTTTTAATTCTAACTCTGAATTAAGCGAACAAGAAGCATTTTGTTTGTTGGCTGCTGCATATTTACATGATGTAGGAATGCTTTGCAATTATGATGACGATGAAAAAAGAGCTGAAGAAATATCTCAAACGAAAAATGTGAATTATACTGTTGAAGATTTGATTAGAGATGAACATCATTTAAGAAGTGGCCAATATATACTAGACACTCGAAAGCAATTTGGATTGGATCATATTGAATCCGATTCAATAAGACTTGTTTCGGAAGGGCATCGTAAAAAAATTTGAATTCTGAAGAATATAAGTCATCTGGCCGTGTTTCAGAATTAATACGCATTAGACTTCTTGCAGGGCTTCTTAGATTAGCAGATGAAATTGAAATTTCTTACAAGCGAGCCCCTGAAAACTTATTTGAGCAGCTCCAAACTAGAATGAATAATTATTCTCAGCTCCAGTGGTTTAAACATCATTATACTGCAACTGTTGTTATTGAAAAAAATAACAGAGAGAGGATGAATAAAACTGAAATTCAGATTCATTTTCATTACCCAAATCAAGATGTAGCTGATAAATTAACTCCAATAATCCTGAAACCCATCAAAGAAGAAATAGACTATCTCAAAGACATATTTACACCCTATGGATTAAGTTTAGAGCTCAAACAGTCTGAAATTAGCATAAAACCTGGTTTGAAAATAATTCCTGAAAATGTTTATATGAGTCACATTAACAAGGACATAAATATATCAATGGAAATTCCAAAAGCCAAAGGTTTTTTGGGAAGAGATAGTGAATTAGAAGAGTTGACCAATTCCCTAGATAATAATATAGTTATCATTGAAGGCATTGCAGGTATTGGTAAGACTTACATTGCATCCAAGTTTGCAGAAACACTGAAAGACAAGTTTGTTGTATATTGGCATGGAAATATTAGTGAAACGACTTCAATAAGTTCTGTTATTAAAAAATTATCTGTTTTTTTAAGTCAAAATGGAAAAGATGAATTAGCAAATTCAATCGAAAATTTTGGTTATGATATTGATGTTTTAATAAATATTTTAGTATCTGAGTTGAATGAAAATAAGTTTGTTCTCTTTTTTGATGATTATCATAAAGCAGAAAAAGAGCTAAAACCATTGATGGAGCAAATGCTTCAATTAACCTCCTCAAAAATTGTCCTTATTACAAGAGAAAAACCATCATTTTATAATGTTGTTGATGAAGTAGAAAATCGGGTTTCAATCTTCACAATTGATTCATGGAGTTCTGAAAGTACAAACAAACTTTTAGAAAATCGGCATATAAAAACAGATATTGTCACTACTAAAAAGATCCATGAGATGTTGCATGGTCACCCACAATATTTGAATCTCTTTTGTATACTTGCACTTAAATCAAATCCAAAAGAACTATTTGAGCAAATTCCAAAAGCATTGGAAAGTGCTTATTCATATCTGGAAAAGGAAGTATATAATTCACTAAGCTTAAATGAAAAATCTTTAATCAAAATTATTGCAATTTATAGGCTACCACAAGAGATTGATGCATATTATCTTGACGAACAAATGAAAGATGTGGATGATGTACTCTCAAAATTGATAGATAAATTTTTAGTTAACGAAATTGGCAATAAAAAATATACAATTCATGAGATTATGAGAGATTACTGTATCAATGATGTAAAAAAGAAAAAAACGATTCGATCCATAAACGGAGCTGCTGGGGATTATTATTTATCATTAGATAAAGAACCAGAAAATATATTAGAAGCTGTTTTTCATTACAATGAAGCAACACTTAAAGAGCGAGCAACTGAAGTCTTGGTTGCAAATACAAGTCAACTGATATCAAAAGGATTTTGGGAAAAAATAGAAGCACAACTTCTAAAATCACTTCTAATGTTTCGTAGAACAAACCAACCATATAAGCTCCATTTGTTAGCAAAGATCAACTTAAATATTGGATCATTGTATTACGAAAAAAGAGATTGGGATGAGGCTTATAAGTTTGCAAATGATGCGAAAAATCTTCTGAAAAAAGCAAAAGTTTCAAATAAGAATTTTTATACAACATATACACTCATGAGTTCAATTTACTTCAAAAGAGATCAATTGGATAAAGCAAAAGAATACAATGATAAATGTGAAACGATTGCAAATGCAGAGGATAACTTGAGTCAAAAAATGATTGCGAAAGGAAATCTCGTAATGATTGAAAATCCTTCTAATGAAGAGAAGCTTCGCATATACAATGAAATTAATGAGTACTTTGAAGAACAATCAGATAATAATAATACGGTTAGTTCTTACAGAAACCTTTCAAATACATATAGAGTTATGAAACAATATGAAAAGGCTGCTTGTTGCCTTAAGAAAGCATTAAAAATCCTAAAAGAAAATAAAAATAGTTATAATATTATTGAATCCAAAGTGAGTTTAGCAAGAGTATATATTAATAATCCAAATAATCCAATACATTTAGTTGATATTATAGAGTGTTTGAATGAATGCTTAAATGTGTACAAAAAAATTGGCCACATTAGAGGAAAGGCAGAAGTTTTGGAACTTATTGGAGATGCTTATTTCTCAGATGGAAAAGAGAGTTTAGCACTTGAAAATATGAACAAAGCCGAACAAATATATCAGTCCCTGAATTATATTGAAGGTGAGGTGAATTTAAACAGTAAGATGGCACATAAATATATTAAACTGAAAAAATATTCAGATGCTGAACACTATTTGGAAAAGATGAATTTGCTAGACCCACTCAATATTAACAATTTATTAAACGCTTCGGAAATTTATATCTTACTGGGGAAGTACAAAGACGCTTACACCTTTTCTACTAAAGCAACAAACGAAATAGAAAACAAAGATGTAGACATGAGATATTGTTTAGCGCTTCTAATTACCGCAATTTCATTATTAAAATTGGGGAAAAATAAAGAAGTTGTAAATTGTTTACGATTAATAGGAGCATTTAATTTTTCAAAAGCAGATGGAATTAAATGGAGTTTTTCAGAAATTGAAACAATGTTGAAAGGTGTTGAAAACTACACTGTATTCTTTGAAGATGTTATATCTTTACTTAAAAATGAAGAAAAATATCCAAAAATAAGAATAAATGATGTTGAAATATTAAGAGAAACAAAAGGGACTGAAGCTACGGTATATCACCCTTTTACAGGGAATTATATAATAGAAAAAAAGGACAAGGATTTTATAAATTTGTTCCAGAAATTAAGTGATGGTCAAATAATAAATGATAGTAATTCTAAAATACTAGACATTGATCGGTCTAAAGCATTATTAATAATAGGATTTTTAGCAAATAAAAATGTTTTAGATTATGAAATGATAGATCAGAATAATATAATGTTAAAACTAAATTAATTTTGCCAGCTTATAAGTGATATTTATGAAATGCACACGAATATTTATGAAGAATTAATTTCCCCTCCATATTTTTTAACTGCAGACAGCATCCATTACCCTATTCTGCCATACTTAAGAATATACCCCCCATCGGCATCCTAATCTACATGGAAGAGGGACAAAAATACCACCTTTATTAATTCTACTTAATGTATAAAATGTAGTACAACCAAACAAAATACAATCACATCAAAAAAAGCACTCAAAAAGAATTATACGCCGAGGGGGAGATTCGAACTCCCGAGGGGTCAAGCCCCACAAGCTTTCCAGGCTTGCGCCCTACCACTAGACTACCTCGGCAAAAATGCCAGATTCGTGCTGACCGGCGTTTATTTCGCCTTCCAGCACCTTGGATAAATAGCGGCATCCATTATTACCCTTTCGGTCACACAAGCTATGCCGTGACTTTCATTTTCAAGTTCATTTGCATCCATGGATGACCTGCAAAGTGCCACAGCTTCCCCTTTTAGAGTGAAAACGGCAATTATGTCATCTTTTTTGATGCATTTACTAAATGAAACGATTCCCGGAACTGCAAGAGAAGCACCTCTGCAAACAGCATCTACAGCAGTATCACGAATGATAATTTTTGGCAGATGGGACAGACCTTCTTCCATTGGAAGTACCAATCTGCGCAGTTCAGACTCATCGCCATCTTCCTGCCAGTACACGCATGCATCCTTGAGGTCATATAGAGATACAAGAGTATCTTCCCTGAACGGACCCGTCCCGGTTCTGCGAAGCTGCTTCATGTGCCCGCCACATCCAAGGACCAGACCGATGTCATGACAGAGCTTGCGAAGATATGTACCTGCTTCACAGCCCACCCTCATGAGCACTTCCCTGCCTTCGATCTCAAGGACATCGAGGTAATAGATATTCCTGATCCTCAATTGTCTTTTTACAGCAGAGATAATTGGAGGTGTCTGGTAAATAGGCCCTGTGAACTCTTTGCATGCTTTTCTTATCTTCCTTTCAGGAATGTCATCATGCAAATGCATAACACATATGTACTCTTTTCCGGAAAGACGCAGAGCTGAGATAGCTTTTGTTGCCTTGCCAAGCATCACGGGGAGCAGACCTGTTACGTGTGGGTCAAGTGACCCGGAATGTCCTGCTTTTTTTACACCGAGCATATCCCGTACCCATGCTGTGACCTCGTGACTTGTCGGACCTGTTGCCTTATCGATGTTCACAACACCCATGTTGATATACTCGAGGATCGGCCGGTCCCGGGGAAGACATCCGTATGCTGCATTGGTAGTTGTGTGGAACTTTTCCACCATTATATCTACATCTTTGGAAAAACGTTTAGATGAAACCATGAACTAAAACTCCATTGATAATTAAAAACTGCCACAGGCATCAATTGCTTTCTTAAGCATGTCTGTGATCACAAACTGGTTCCAGCGACTGGAATCGACTACCAGGTCATAGACAGAGAGATCATTGACATCAATGGAATGGATCTCTTTGTAACGAAGAGCTTCTGAAGCTTCGCGCTCTACAGTTTCTTGCATGCGCACTTCAAAAGAAGAACCTTCCCTGTCAACTATTCTCTTAACACGCACTTCAAGAGGGGCTTTTATCCAGATTTTAAGCGCTTTTTTTGCCATTTGACCGGCAAGTCTGCCCTCGAGTATAAGATTATCTGAAGAATTAGCTATATCCGATTGTCTCTTATCTATCTCGACATCAATGCTTGGATCGGATTCGGCAAGACGACCGAATTCAGCAAGGGTCACGCCACGTTCTTTTGCAAGACCCCTGAAAACATCACCTGCGGATATTAGATCCACAGAGTAATGTTCGGCCAGCAGCTTCCCCACGGTAGTGGTTCCACTGCCAGGCAAGCCACTAATAGTCAGTAGCATGCTTAGACGCCACCGATATTAAGTGCTTTACGTACTACCTGACTGATAGCCAGAGAGGTAATGAAATACCAGAAGATCCAATACTGGATAGGACCGATAATCGTCTCGACCAATACCTGTTCTCCCCAGAATGGAAATACAAGGAATGCACCAGGATGACCACTTATGTAGTGGTATGCCCACATGAAGAGTGGGAGAGAGATTATACTGATGTATGCCATTGGCTTGAACTGCTGTTTTGACATCTCCAGCTGGTCACCCATCATATCAGCACGCTGTTCTTCCAGTTTTTTCACCATATAGGTGTTCTGGGAAAGCTGTGCCTCCCGGAATTCTTTCTGGAATGACTTCATGCGCTCCTGTGTGTTGCGCATCAGGTCCCAGTCAATTGTATATTTCTGAATGAGGGATGCATAAAGAGCAGTTATAGCTGCCATTATGAACAGCATTATGTGGAAGTTGCCTTCACCGACCATCATACTGATAGGGTCCATAAAGACACCCATGATGGCACCTATGGACTCCCTTCCTTCCTCCCCAAGTACAACAATACCTATCATTAAGGAAATACCGACCGCCAGAACAAACTTTTCTGCGGTCTTTTTAAAATTAGAATCTGCCATGCGTCACATCCGTTTTCGTTTATTTGTACTGATCAAGAGTATTACTGATATCCGAAAATACCCTATCTATTGCACCAGTACCATTGATGTCCACAAGAAGACCTTTCTCCTTATAATAGTTGATGAGAGGTTGTGTCTTTTCCTTGTATGAATCAAGCCTCTGCCTGATAACATCTTCCTTGTCATCATCACGCTGGTAAAGCTCTGCACCACATGCGTCACAGACATTCTCCTTTTCAGGAGGGTTGAACTTCATGTGATAGCTTTCACCGCATGTACACACATACCTGCCACAAAGGCGGGTGACAAGTTCCTCATCGGCAACATCGATGTTCAGCACGACCTCTAAAGGCATTCCAATCTCCTCAAGAATAGCAGATAAAGCATCTGCCTGAGGAGTTGTCCTTGGATAACCATCGAGAAGATAGCCAGGCTTACAATCGGATTCAGCCAGACGGTTCTTTATGATACCAATAAGTACCTCATCAGGAACCAGTTCGCCTTTATCCATGTAGCCCTTTGCTTCTTTACCAAGTTCAGTACCATCACGTACATTGGCCCTCAGAATATCACCGGTAGATATGTGAGGGATCTGATAGTGCTTAGCGAGTTCTTTGGCCTGGGTGCCTTTTCCTGCACCCGGTGGACCAAACAATACAACATTCATCAATATATCTCCATTTTTTTATTATTCCCGCCCGAAGAACGATCTGACCATTGGATGCATTTCCATCATCTGTTCAGATGCAATATCCTCATACAGGCGATACACAATACTTACGGTAAGCAATAGTCCAGTACCTCCGGCACCACCTATGGTACCGAGCATACTTGCCAGAAGCGTCAGTGCACCGATGAAAGCACCACCAATGATAGTGACCTTCGGGATGTATCTGAGCATTACCTTCTCTATACTTCCGACATTACGCCTGAAACCAGGGATCTGCATTCCTGAATTGAATACCTTCTGAGCAGTTGGTTTTGCACCCATTCCGGTCGTTTCGATCCAGAACAGAGCGAATATGATACCGCCACCGATCAGGAAGATCGCATCAATGAACACATGCAAACCGACCTGCCACATTGATGGCACAGCAACACCATAGCCTGTGAACGTCTCCCTCACAAGTGATGGGATCCAGTCATATGGACTGTTGATCGGTGAAATATAGTACATGATACCATTGATAGGCCTTGAACCGGAATATTCACCAAGTATGGTGATACCACGTCCTGAAAGCAGCAGACCTATCATCTGAAGGTTTGCCTGAAGTGCCCTGACAAGGATCATCGGAAGAACTGAAGCATAGATCAGTTTCACAGGGAACCTGCCCCTGGCACCTCTTACTGCACTGTGTGCAAGAGGGATCTCTATGCGAGTACTCTCCGCGAACACGACTATCAGGAATATAGCTATCGTAGTGATCAGTGCAAGTATTCCACCCCTGATAAGCAGGAACATTACCCCTTCACTGGTTGCGATGTAATCCAAACCAACGTTCTGAACGATGTATATCCACTTTGGAAGGATACCAATTGGAAGACCTGTGGTGTCAATACCCCAATTGAACAGACCTGTTACGATCTGCTGGGAAACACCGGCCACGATGAAAAGTCCCACACCGGAACCAATTCCCCATTTTGATACGATCTCATCCATGAAGAGGATAAGGACCCCACCAATACAGATCTGGACGAAGATCATACCTGTAACGATACTTGGAGTTACACCAAGTGCAGATGCCACACCTGCGTCCGGCAGTATATAGCCACCAACGATCTGCGGCAGAGCTTCAAGAACGATCATAACAAAGACCATGAATTTCTGTGCACCCTGGAAGAATGCCTGGTCTGCAGGATCGGACATATTGAGTTTGATGACGTCAGCACCAACAAGAAGCTGAAGTACGATAGATGCTGTGACAATAGGACCTATACCCAACAGCATCAAAGAACCAGACGCTCCTGCGAAGAAAGCGCGATATTGTTCAAACAGGTCAATGGATTCACTTGAAAGACCAAACAGTGGAATATTCGCCAGAGCGAAATAAAGCACTAGAATTCCAAGAGTCCACATTAACTTGTTTTTAAAGTGCACATGCCCTTCCGGACTAGCTACGGCGGGCAATCTATTAAAAATCGGTTCCAAACTATCCCTGAGACTCATTAACTACACCCTTTAATTAGGTTTGAAATCCAGAATAACTGGAAAACAAATTAAGTAGCACAGTATAAGATAAACAACAAATATAAAAGTAATGTCTTAAAAGACATTACTCCTTAAATTCTACGCAGGATCCACCTGCATTTTCGATCTTGCCCCTTGCAACTTCAGAGAAGTTGCATGCAGTAACAACCATATTCTTTGTTACTGCTCCGGTACCAAGAACTTTTTCTATTTCCAGATCTGCAAGGTCGATGACATATGCTCCAGCTTCAAGCTTTGCAAAGCCATCTTCTACGAGCTGATCTGCAAGTTCATCAAGTTCGCCTACATTCACTACAGAAACGTCATGGATCGCCTTTAATGGGCGGGAAAAACCACGTTCGCTTCCACGTATGTAACCGAGCTGAAGAGCCCTTGTAAAGTGGTGTTTGTTTTCACCAGATCTACCACGGCCACCACGGTTACCTGCACCGCGCCGGTTCTTGGTAGTTCCGCCACCACAGGTACGGGAACCCCTGAACTTCTTTGTGTTGCATTTTCTGCTAGTCATAACATCACCTCATCTTGTTCAAAAGTGCCTTGATATCATCGCCATGGTTTCCAAGGACACCGCCCTGCTGAGCAGTCCTTTTCATACCAGCATGTCCCTTCCTTGGAGGGTGAAGCCTGAAAACAGGTTTCAATAATGGGACATCGGTGATCTTTGCATCACCATTGACAAGAGCTTCTGCAAAGGAAGCAATGGAAGCAAACTCTGAGTTTTCCTTCACATATTCATCGGTAAGGCGAGCATCGCCCTCCAATCTTCCACGATTGCCGAGTACCTCAGTCAATGATTCAACATCGACAGTACCGTATGCGATGTAGTCCTTTGCCTTCTGGATCATACCCTTATTGTTAGGGGTATCCTGAAGGAAGACGCAATGGTTGACCTTGTGTAAACGGAGCATGCCGAGGGTATCCTCGATCTTGCCGCTTACATTTACCGGACCTCTAACTCTAACTACTGCGAACATTTTTAGGCCTCCGTCTCATCGAAAACGATTGGACGCCTTACAGTGCCCGTGTTCATCAAAGCATTGTATGTTGCCTTTGCGAAGTTGAGGGTTGTCCTGGTCTGACCTTCGGTACGTGTCCAGACATCTTTGACGCCTGCTTTTTCAAGCACCTTTCTTGCAGTGCCTCCTGCAGCAAGACCAAGCCCACGAGGAGCAGGCTTGAGAACCACAGTTACACTACCTGCTTTACCATTGACCTCTGAAGGAACGGTGTGTGGAAGTCCACACCCACATTCCCAGGATCCGCATCCACGTTTGATACGTGTGATGTTGATCTTTGCATTGTCAATAGCTTTTCTGATAGCAGGTCCTACCTGTACATCTTTTGCCTGACCAAGTCCTACGAAACCGTCTCCATTTCCAACGATAACAGTAGCCCTGAACTTGACACGCCTTCCGGAATCAGTCATTCTCTGAACCATGTTAATATCGAGAACTTCGTCCTCAAGTTCAGGTAATAATAGATCTACTATTTTTGATTCCCTTATAGGCAGACCGGAATCCATAGCTTCATCCATGGATGTGACCTGTCCATCAAAGACAAGCTTTCCGAGCCTTGTCTGTGGAACCCATTCTTCATTATATTCATATGCCATATTAACCACACCTTAACTGAACTCGGCAAGGATCTTTTCCTTTACTGCATCGAACACTTCAGGCAGATTTGATCCTTCCATATATTCTGCAACGTGTTCTCCCCTTATGCGCTCATCGGATGGGAACACTGAGGAGTTGTGAGGAACATCAAATCCAGCATCAACAACACCTTTGAGTGCTGCATAGACACGGGAACCTACAGATGATGACTGAATACCGATATCCAACACACCGCTCTCGTAGCCTTCAGCAAGTGCCTTGTAACCAAACAAGAGCCCTGTGAGGTATGCTGCGGTAGTATTACCGGTAGATTCTTCATAGCCATACTTTGCAAGCTCTTTAGAGATCGCGGATGACATTGTTACATCCCCATTTGCATCAGGTGCAACAAGCTGTATCTGCATGTGCCTTGCGCTCTTACGCACGACAACACGATCCTCTCTTGACAAAAGCAACCTGAGTCTCTGGTGATAATCTGTACGCCCTTCCCTTCGTCGCCTGAACGCGACTTTATAACGGGGTCCTGTAGCCATATTAGATCCTCCACATCAGTTTAACATTTAAATTTGTTTTCATTATTCATTCCTCAGGCTTACTCTTTCTTTGCAATATTGAGGTGTGTTTCCATATGAGCCAAGTTCTTGTACTCGCCACCCTTTGCCTTACGGTAAGCTTTGCAGAATGCGGATTTATCAAGTGTACCATCTGCTCGAAGCTCTTTGAGCTTCCTTCTGAGAGCACGGATCTTCTTCATCCACTGTTCTTTTCGAGGATTACGTGCACCCTTTGTACCTTTACGGGAACCATGTCCCTTACGGTGACCGTACCTGCGTTTTGCATCCCTTGCTCTTGCTCGTCCACGGCTAACGCCTTTCACAGCTTCTGCTTTAACGCTTCCACTTGCGATAAGACCACGGATATCTTCCCTTGTGATAGCAACAGCGATCTCGCTGGATGCTTCAGGATTCAGCCAAACTCTGTGAACGCCACATCCAAGCACTTTAGCTGCAAGTCTTTTTTGGTTTGTGAGATCAGTCATCTCACTCACTCCTTGCTGGGTTCAATATCTTGATGCCCATTTCTACAGCTTTTGCTTCAATAATAACTTTCTTCCTTGCGCCAACAGTCCTTCCGATCCTGATAGCCTCAAGTGAAGCATCAACACCTTCTATTCCTGCAAGATTGTTCACAAGAACTTCTGAGTATCCAGATGGATGAAGACCTTTCACTGCCTTAGGACTTCCATATCCTGCCTGCACAACTGAACCTTTTGCTTTAATGCCTTTGCGCAGTTTACCCTGAAGACCTCTTGGGCGTCTCCAGTTAGAATCCAGACGCTTGTACTTGTGTGAATCGGCCCTTTTGAAATCAGGCTTTTTGCCCTTCTGGACCTTTCTTACATTGAAAAGTCTCTTGGACTCTACATCAAGTGCAAGTTCGGCGGACACTGCTTCCTTCATGTTAGTTTCATTAACTGTATCTTCCATTCAGATCACCTACAATATCTCTCTTACACTCGCTTGTCTACGATGTATATGCCATCCTGGAACACACGTGGGTCGAAGCGCTTGATCTTGGTCTTCTGCTCAATGTTAGCAGCTGTCTGGCCGACATCTTCCTTGTTGATACCGGAAACAATTACCTCATCGCCGCTTGCCTTTACAGAGGTTTCACCGAGGATATTTGATACCCTAGGTTTCTTCTCACCAAGGAAATTGTTGATGACGAACTGCTTGCCATTGACCTTAATCTGCATTGGAAAGTGAGAGTAGACCACTTTCATATGGTACTCAAAACCATCCACAACACCTTTCATCATATTGGTGATGTGGGAGGCATATGTTCCAACCATTGCTTTCTGTTTTTTCCTCGATGAAGCAGAGTCAACGATAATTTCTGAACCGTTCACTTCAATATTCACGCCTGGATACCACAAGAATCTTGTATTGGTACCTTTGGGCCCTGAAGCAGACAGGACGCGTTTCTCAAACGTCACTGTCACACCTTCAGGAATCGAGATTATTTTCTTGATTTCTTTTGCCATATCATCTCACCCTTAATCTTAGTATACAAATGATAATAACTGACCACCGACATTGTTCTCACGAGCCTCGTACTGGGAGATTACTCCATTAGGGGTTGTGAGGATCAATACACCAAAGTTCTTAGCAGGAAGGAATTGTTTCTCCCATCTCTCGAACTCAGTTACTCCTACGGAGTAGCGTGGCTTGATAGCTCCACATTTGTTAATACGTCCAATAAGTTCAACTGTATAAACTCCAGCCTTACCATCTTCTACGAACTCAAAATCACCGATATATCCACGGTCATTCATGACCTTAAGGACATTTCCAATGAGTTTTGATGCAGGTCTGATCGTACAGGAATCTTTACCAACAGCTTCTGCGTTCTTAATCATAGATAACGCATCAGCAAGAGGATCTAATAATACCATATCTGTTCACCTCACGAATATTTTTCAAATCCCATGTCATGGGCAATTTCCCTGAAACAATGCCTGCAAAGATAGATCCCATACTTGCGCACAAGACCCTGCTTTCTGCCGCATCTTTTACACTCGTTTGCGCCTCTTCCAAAATTCTTCACTGTCTGAGTCATCATTCTACCTCCACAGCATACTTATCCTTAAAGAAAGATATCGTATCCTCTTTTGTGATCTTGTGGGAAGTTGGTATCTTTCGTTTTGCGATCCTTCTTTTGCTCACCCTGTAACCAGGACGATTTACGATCACAGCGATATCCATTCCAAAGATACCGATTTTAGGATCGTATCTCATGCCTGGATAATCGGTGTGCTCTTCAACACCAAATGAAACATTACCAAAGATATCGAACTGGGATTCATTGATCTTTCTTTCAACGATTCCCAATGAAGTCTCAAGAAAACTTTCTGCTGCTTCGCCACGAAGTGTGACTTTACATCCGATAGGTTCTCCCTTTTTGATAGTGAATGCTGGAAGTGTCCTCTTTGCATAGCTCCTGACAACTGTCTGTCCGGTAACTGTCTCAAGGATACTCTCTGCATCAACAAGGTGCTGACCACTTTCACCAACGCCCATGTGGACGACTACCTTCTCGACCTTAGGATTTCTCATTGGATTACTCAACAGTTTCACCACCTATGAAGATCTCTGGCTTGGACTCTCCGATCACGAACACATAATCTTCGATGGTCTCGAATTCGGTCTCACCGGAAATAGTAACTGTGTTGTTCTTGGAACTTTTCACTGTGCTGATCTCTTTGATAGACCCAACTTCACCTGCATGGCTTCCACCAACAATTATTGCAAGATTGCCAACTTCATATTTGATGTGTTTGACGATCTTTTTGTCTGGAACGGACAGGATGATTGAATCCTTGGTGTTGTACTCGTTGGAGCCAATGATATTGACACCATCGTTAAGACGCATCTGGATCTTACCTTCTTTGATAGAGGTCTTACCCTCGATGCGGCATAATTTGTCAGAACCGGTTCCATCAAGCTTGTTCAACACAAGCCTGCTCTTACCATCGAGCATTACGCGGTATTCCACGTTGTTCAATGGGATGGTAATAATATCCATCAGACCTACAGGGAACCTAAGGTCCTTTCTTGCTACTCCGTCAACAAGTATATTGCCTTCAGAGAGTACTCTCTTTGCTTCTGCGCGGTTATCGACAACACCGAGCATATCCCTAAGTATGACTGCTAATGGGATGCTCTGGAGTCTGTTGTGAGGACCAGGCCTTGTGGATGTTATCCATTTGTTGGATTTCTTTGAAATCTGCCAACTTTTTGGGACAGATATCCTCTTTTGATGAGTGGCCACGAATTCACCTACCTCTTGATAATATTGAATCTCTACGTTTATCGTTCATTTCTAGTGATGTGATCATCACATTTGAAGGATAGATCGGCCTTGGAACCTCGGTTCCATCCACCTTGCTGACAGAAACACCTTCTACAACAATTGTTCCGCCCTTCAAGGATAATGCCTCGACCTTTCCTTTAACACCTGCATGGTCGCCACGCATCACAATTACAGTGTCACCTACAATGACATTTGCACTGCGACCGTACTTACCACGAAGGTCCTTTGACAGAGGTGCCGCCATGTACTTCTGCTTCATGTGAAGTGGAGCCTCGTAACGTGCTTTTCTCTGTTTCCTTGGCTGTTTTGATACCATATTTAACACCTCACACAATCATAGATGCAGTTGTACCGATCTTAGGGAACCTTTCTGCTGCTTCTCTTGCAACAGGACCTTTGATATCAGTTCCTTTTGGAATTCCTTTGTCATCCACGATAACTACAGCATTGTCCTCGAATGCGACCCTGAGGCCATCTGGACGACGGAATTCCTTCTTCTGGCGTACAATGACTGCGTAAAGGATCTGCTTACGCATTTCCGGAGTACCCTTCTTTACAGATACAACACACATGTCACCGATGCCTCCTTTAGGCATCCTGTTCTTTACACCTCTGTACTTCTTGACAGAGATAATCTCTACAGTACGTGCTCCAGTATTATCAACACATTCTATCTTAGCGCCAGCATTCAGTGCACGTGGGATCTTTGAACGAATACCCCTCATGCCTTCACCTCCGCCTTGACAACTACGTATGATTTTGTTTTACTGAGAGGTCGGCATTCCACGATTGTCACAATATCTCCAACCTTTGCATCAATGCAAGGTGGATTGTGAGCGTGGATCTTTGATTGCCTCTTCTCATATCTCTGGAATTTATTTATAAGCTTTTCACGCCTCTGTTGAATTACCACTGTACGATCCATCTTGTCGCTTACAACAGTACCGACGAGGATCTGCCCCCTTACGGAGAGTTCGCCATGGAATGGACAATAAATATCATCACATTCCTTTGTTGGCTCTGGTATATCCAATCCAATGTCTTTTGCCATGATTATTACCTCATGCGAATTTTCCTAATGTTCTTGACTCTATTCTCGGGTTGTGAGAGCAATAATGTCCCGTATATTTTAACACGTTGATCGTGATCGGCAGATGATAATGGAAGATTGAACACAAACGTTGTCCCGTTCTTTGGAACCATTTTTTCGTGCATATCTTCCGTTTCGATAACAAGCATATTGCGCGTCTCGTTTATTACTCTGCCACAAATATTGATTAATTTGGGATTTGTTGACTCAAATACTTCCGCATAAAGCCCGATAAGCTCGTGAAAGATCAAATTAGAAGGCGATGCTTCCAATTCAGATCTCCTTTAATTCGTGCTGAATCGTCTTTATCTTTGCGACTGTCCTTCTAAGCTCTCCGACCCTGCCAGGATTATCAGGAGCGCCACCTGCAGATGCAAGTGCACGTTCACGGATAAGTTCACCGCGGATCTTTACAAGCTCATCCTCACGTTCGTGAGGGGTCATGTCCCTTATTTCTTTTGTACGAAGAATTGCCATAATTAGCTCTCCCTGTGCATACGTCCGGTTGGATGCCAGTAGTCATGGGCACCATGTTTGTGTTGCCAGACACCGTTGACCTCGCGGCGCTCTTCGCCTTCTTCGGTAACAGATTCCCCGGTAATCACATCAGCTTCTACTTCTGATGCTGCCACTTCTTCAACTGTCTCTTCAACTGTCTCTTCAACGGTCTCAGCTTCAGCCTTTGCTGTTTCTTCGACCACTGCTTCCTCAGCTTCAGCGACTTCACCTTTAGCTTCTACCTCAACGAGTTCCTCGATGCCTGCGCTCTTCTCCTCTTCAGCAGGAGCAGGAACAGCTAATGCACCAAGTTCTTCGGCGTTCTTCAACCTGTATGAGTCTGGAAGAACTGCATCTGGGTGAATGATACGTACTTTACAACCAAGGGTACCGAGTTTCTTGACAGCGGTAGCAAAACCATCATCGACTATATCATCGACAGGCTTTCCTGCATGTTTGATGTAACCATTGACCATCTTCTCTACCCTTGACCTTGAACCAGTCAATTTACCAGAGATGACGATCTCGCAGCCAAGTGCACCAGCATTCATGACAGCACGCATGGTGTTGTGTCCAGCCTTTCTGAAGTACCATCCACGTTCGATGGAGGATGCAAGTCTTGATGCCATCATCTGTGCATTGAGTTCCGGCCTCTTGACTTCCTGTGCATCGATTTGAGGATTGTCCAGATCGTATAATCGGTCTACATCACGAGTGAGCTTCCTGATTACCTTTCCAGCCTTTCCAATAACCATACCTGGTTTTTCAGCATATACTGTGATCTGGGTTCCCATAGGAGTACGGTTGATATCCATACCACCATAGCCAGCCCTGCTGAGTTGTTTTGCAAAATATTCATCCATGGATGCTTTTACATATCCATCCTGAACAAACTTTTTCTCTACAGCCATTAGAGCACCTCGCTTATGATCATCTCAAGATTTACAGTTTCTGTGTTCTCTGGACTTGCCCTTCCGCGAGCCCTTGGTCTCATACCATGGATCACACGGCCACGGTTCATTGCTGTATGTGCAATGAACATATGTTCCGGGTTTAAGCCTTTATATTCTGCGTTACTTTCTGCATTCTTGAGCAACTTAAGCATCTCAGATGCCACCTTTACAGGATAGCGGCCTGCTGCCATTGGTCCCTTTCTGTGACCTAAGCTGTCATTGTGCCTTCCGAAAGGTACTGCCTGCTTCAAGATAACAACATCTTCAAGATATTTTCTTGCTGCTTTTGTGCGCATACCCTTGATAGCCTTGCAGACTTCACGGGATTTCTTAGGTGAAATGTGAAGCTCTGAACCCATTGCTTTCGCACTGGTCTCAGCATCAAGCTCTGTAGTATATTTGATCCTTGCCATTCATATCACCTTATTTCAATGGTACGAACTTACTGGAACGTGTTGCACCGACACCAGCGCTTCCGTGGGAAACCCTGTTACGAGTAGGTGAATATTCACCGAACCTGTGCCCGATCATTTCAGGCATGATTTCCTCGATCTTCACGAACTCTTTGCCGTTATAGACCTCGAGAGCCTTGCCGATCATTTCAGGGAAGATGATCATGTTCCTGTAATGAGTACGTACACTTTCCTTTCCGTCTCTGAACTGTTGTAGAATTCCCATCTGTGAATCAGAAAAACCCCGGCGTATAGACCGGCGTTCCTGTGCAGGCAAGAGTTCTGCAAAATCCTCAAAGCTCATTTCCTGGAGCTGTGCTACCGTTTTACCACGGAAGGTATATTCTCCTTTTCGCTTTGGTAACCTTGAAGTTGATTTTTTTGCCATGTTAATACCTCTTTACTTTTTTCCAGTCCTGCGTGCTGCGATATGACCAACCTTTCTACCTGGTGGTGCATTCCTGCTGACTGTGGTCGGCTTACCTGGATGCTTTCTGTTACCTCCACCGAATGGGTGATCGACAACGTTCATAGCAACACCTGATACACGAGGGTACTTAGCTGCCCTTGCTTTCATCTTGTGGTATTTCTTTCCTGCTTTAAGGAATGGTTTGTCAATCCTACCGCCACCAGCAACAATACCGATCGTTGCTCTGCATCTTGGATGGAACCACTTCAACACACCGGATGGCATCCTGACAATTACTTTGCTTAGCTCACGGGATACAAGTGTTGCATAAACACCTGAGGAGCGTGCAAATTGCCCACCATCGTTTGGTTTGGATTCAATGTTACAGATAGGGATACCTTCAGGGATCTCTGCAAGAGGAAGCGTGTTACCTGGCTTGACCTCTGCGGAAACACCGCAGGAAAGATTCTCGCCAACAGAAATTCCCTCAGGAACAACTATAAACTGCTTCTTTCCGTTCTCAAAAGCGACCATTGCGATCGGAGCTGACCTTGCAGGGTCATGTTCGATACCGATAACTGTACCATTGAGAGTGCTTTCCTCATCCACACGTGGGTGTTTAAGTTCAGCTTTATACTTATGGGATGGAGCCCTGTATGTTGGACTTCCACGACCTCTGTTCTGGGATATAATTCGTTTAGTCATGGACTTTCACCTCACACCAATCCGATCCTTGTTGCAATCTCATGTGCAGCATCCGGCTCATTGAATGTCACAAGTGCTTTTTTCAAGCCTTTCATTGTGGTCATGGTACAGATAGACTTCACAGTAAAGCCATACATCTTAACCACATCGTTTTCCACCTGAGTCTTGTTAGCACGTGTGTCAACAACGAACTGAAGCTTATTTTCGTCCATGAGCATCATTGCTTTTTCAGTGATGAATGGATATCTGATAGCATTCATAAGAACATACCCTCCATGTTGGTTATTGCAGATTGGGTCCAGACTGTAAGTCTGCCTGCATGGGTACCTGGTGCAAGAAGCTCTGCGTTAAGAGCAGTTACTGTTGCAACATCGACACCTGGAAGGTTGTTTGCTGCCTTGCTGAGTGGACTTTCTTCGCCTGTGACGATCAGAACGCTCTTTCGGTTCTTGTACTTACGTCCCCTGCGTTTACCTTTACCTGCCCTTATGTGTTTACCCTCTTTAGCGCGGATAATATCATCATAAAGACCTGCTGCTTGAAGGAAACTGATGACCTCTTTAATCTTTACAAGACCTTCGATAGCATCATCTGCAACGAAAGGAACCTCTGCAGTGAACTTGTGGCCACGGGCCTTTACAAGGTCAGCATCGATAGTTGCTGCAATTGCAGATCTGACTGCAAGACGCTTTTCCTTCTTGTTGATCTTCTCTGTACGGTCGGTCTCGGTCTTTGGTGGATGTGCGCGCCTACCTCCCACTGCTTGGGGGACCCTTGCGACACGACTACCATTTACGATCCTTGGAACCTGTGCAACGCCTCTTCCTGATCCCCAGGAGTGTGCTGACGTCTTCATACCTGCATAGAGCGAGGTACCGTATGGCTGAAGTCTGTTTGCCTGAGCAGAGAGGACCGCCTTCTTGATAAGGTCAGGTCTGAAAATCTCACTGAAAACTTCTGGCAATGCAATCTCGCCTTTGGAATTTCCGGATAAATCAATAATATTTGCTGTTGTCATTCACATCACCCCTGCAGTGTTTGAGTGCTAACATGCATGATCTGAGGCTCGCCAATGCTGGATACCTTTGACCTTGTTGGCTCCCTGAGTCTGATCAACCTTTTGGATGGACCTGGAACACTTCCTTTGATAAGGATGTAGTTTCCACGAACAAGACCGTAGTTAACAAAACCACCAGCTGGATTGACCTCATCAACATCAGAGGACATCTTCAAGATCCTCTTGTTGTAGTCGGTTCTCTGGTGATAGCCCATCTGACCTGCCTGTGGAACTCTCCAGCTCACGTGTGCAGGAGTCCATGGACCGAGTGTACCTACCTGTCTCAAACTTCCCTGACGGGAGTGTTTGTTCTTCATTAAGTTGATGCCCCATCTCTTTACAGGACCCTGTGTACCATGTCCAGTAGTGATCGCTGCGACATCGACGATCTTGCCGTTGTCAAATACATCAGAGATCTCCACCATTGTACCCAGAACTGTTTTAGCATACTCGAACTTTGATTTCACATCAGAACCACTTACACCAGTTTCCATCACATCAGGTACCTTTTTAGGTACACCGGTAAGAGTGGATGGTAAAGTGTATGTGATAAGCCTGATATCATTTGCACGTCCGCTTTCAACAAGAGTCTCGAGCTTCTCAAGTGATGCATTCATGTCAGGGTTCTTTGCGGTCTTGAGCCTGCGGCTAAGATCATTGTCAAGAACGTCTGCCCATGCTTCTGCAATAGCGATTTCACCATAGGTGTCTTTGCCATATGCACGAATTGCTGCAACACGGATAGCTGGGGTCTCGATGACAGTAACAGGAACGGATATTTCAGTACCCTCTGTAAGACTGTGCTTAACGTCATCGATCATGATGATATGGGTCATGCCTACCTTGTAACCTGCAAAGCCCTGAAGCTTTGGTTCAGCATCTGACTCTGGCCATGATCTAAACCTTGGTATGTGACTCTGTGATCGCTTGCGTGGACTGTATGCAAGTGAACCGCGCCTTGGTCTGTGTCCTTTTGCCATTTATATTCTCCTCCTATTTCAATTATTTTTGAAACAATGTTTCATTTATTCATGATGTAGGACAAGACAATTAGAAAAGTATAATCTTACGTGATGTACGGATACCCCTGCCCAGCTCAAATAGAACCACTGGCAGATCGAACACATACATTCACGCAGGAAGCAAGATAACTAACATACTGGACTGACCTGATAGATCACCGGTCCGTCCGTCCTCAATCATCTCTAGAAGATTTAGCCAGTTAGCATTCCTTAATGTACATTTGTACACAAAGAAGGGCATTCCGAGAAGAGGCCCATGAACACTTACTGTCAAACCCGACTTTTCACACTTGCTTATTCCTACGTTATGATCTTCAATGATGTAATAATAGCAATGCCAAATTACACAATCAATCCTAACTTAGAACGTCTAAATGTAATATTCAGTATATAAGTGTGTTGCACAGATTCCCCCAAAAAACAGTATATTGAACACAACTCAACAGGGAATTTCACAAACAAGTGTAATTTGCCATACACCACATCAACATTAGCACCAATATCCACTATAGAACAAAGACATCTAAATAAAGATATCGGATTATTCCAGGATAACATGAGTTTACTTTAAATTGATTGAGCTATTTTCCAGACTGATAATTGTGTCACGAAAAAAAATATTTGATAAAAGGATGAAAGCTGATAATGATGGTATCCGTTTTGCCACACCGGAAATAGTTGCAAAGTACAGGGCAAACCGGCTCAAATGCAAGACCATCGCAGACATCAGTTGTGGAATAGGTGGACAGACGATATTCTTTGCAAAGGAATGTGAAAAGGTCTATGCAATAGAGATCGATCCCAAAAAGATAGAATATGCAGAGAGGAATTGCGAACGTTATGGCCTCGATAATGTAGAATTCATTTGCGGGGATGCACTTTCAGAAGACGTCATCGACCAGATACCAAAACTTGACGTACTTTTTTCCGATCCTGCAAGACCACCATCAGAAGATGAAAGAAAACTCTCAAGCCTTCAACCAGGGATACCCAAAGTATTGGAAGCATATTCCAAAATTACAAACAATTTCGCATTCGAAGCACCACCCCAGCTGACACCTGAAAGAATTCAGTTCGATTGTGAAAAAGAATACCTATCAGTGGACGGACAGCTGAACCGCCTGAACCTTTACTTTGGAGACATAAAGACATGCGATAGATCTGCAGTTGCACTCCCGGCAGAAGCAAGAATAGACTCGGAACACAAAATATCCGAACTTTCAATAACGAACAAGATACAAGCATATGCATGTGAGCCGGAACCATCCGTCATTAAAGCAGAACTGCTTCCCGAGTTGGCAAATGAGATAAATAAAAATAATACAACGCAGGTCCAACTGTTCGAGATCGACCAGAAGAGAAGTCTCTTTACATCTGAAGAACCTTTAGATCACCCGCTGGCCAAGAATAGTTATGAAATAAAGTATGTAACCGAGATGGATGCAAAAATTATCAACAGCCTCTTGAAAAAAGATAGTGTTGGAACCGTGATTCTAAGAGCTGGAATTGACCCACAGAAATATTGGGATATTCGAAAAGAAGTTGAGAATGGACTGACCGGAAATAGAACAGTACATCTTTTTGCCAAAGATGGAAAAGCGATCATCTGCAAACCAAGAATATCAAGCAACGACCGCAGCTAATAACAACGAAGTAAAAAAAGAAAGACGATCAACTCATTCCGAAAATTGCTTTGACACGCCCGATAAGGTCTTCGTTATCAAATGGTTTATTGACATAGTCAGTCGCATTCAGAACATTCAGACCAAGCATCCGGTCAAAATTCTGCGACCTAGCAGAGATAATACATATGGGAACGTCAAGATCATCCGCTCGGATCTTGTGGAACGTTTCCCAACCATCCATATCGGGCATCATAATATCCAGCAGTATCGCATCCGGTTTCACAGATCCGAGCATTTTCAAACACTCTGCACCCCCACCTGCCCCGAAGACCTCAAAACCTTCCGGTTCAAGGATAGACCTTACAAGAAAGATAGTATCTTTCTCATCATCGACGACCAGTATTATCTTATTCAAAGTGTCAGAACTCCCCCCATATATCCAGGTAAGACAATTTATAGTTAACACTGAGATAAGAAAATACATAAATGTGATGTATATTTAGACAGTCTGTGATTGACACATCATTCAATACCAATCTTATAGGCAGCATTCAGAATACGGCGTTTAAAGATAACCTCAAGCACACCATTATTGAAAGTCGCTTTTGCAGACTCCGGATACACAGGCACTGACAAGTCAAACGTCCTAACATATGACCAATCGCCACGGGATGCAGAAATATGCAGAGTCATTTCTTTTGCACTCAGTTTGATATCCTCTTTTTCCACACAAGGAAGCTCTGCCATGAAATGGACGTTATCATCAGTTTCAATAATGTCCACCAGAGGTTCCGATTCAGAGATACCCATGCATGAGCCCTCAGGAAGATCATCCAGACCTTCATTTGGACCAGAGCTTAACTCATGCACAACAGGCTCTTCGCCAGAGCGATGCGTTATAGAAAAACCATAGACCTTTGGCTTTCCCGAAAACTCCCCCAGATCGGCCTCGATATCATCCAGGATATTTTCGATCATGTCAGTAACATCTTCAAATGACTCATTTTCAAAGAATTCATCGAAAAACCGTTTTCTTTTCTTTTCATCCATATTGGCCATCTCCATATTATTATAAATGATACCACAGGTTCCAATCAAATAATATATGCGTTTCCGATCACAAATTGCATAATTAAAGCAATTATAAGTGATCAGTATCCAATACGTTCTTTAGATGAGGAGCAGATGATTCAGAGTTGGAAGACTGATCATTGGACAGATCCCCGGACCCCAACAAACCCAAAGATTCAGCGACTGCATTTTCCGGCAACTCAGCATCGATCCGATCAACAATACAACTCATTTTTGATGACAGGACCATCAATTCCAAATGAAGTTGTTTTGTCTTTTCCACCATTTCCTTATAATGATCGAGAACGGTCTTATCAGCCATATTTCCACCACCACCTGAATATTACATGCATCAACCTGTACCACACAGGAAGAAACAAAAATAAAAAATATTCAGACAAAACTTAACAGTAGGAAATATGTGATTGCTAACATTTATACTTTTGCAGCTTGACAAAAAAGACAATTAGCAGACATAAAAACCAAAAAGAAAGATAGAGGAACATCCATTACAGATGCTCATTAATTATTCTAATTATTCTTTACGGCGCATGAAAATTAATGACAGTCCAAGAATTGCTGCGATTGGAAGTGCAACTGTTGGGAATTCTGGAATTTCTACATCTTCCCCAGGGCAGTAGTGAGAAATAACAACATTTGCATTATCATTCATTGCTCCAGTAAATGTCAGAGTCGCCTCCAGATTATCAAAATCATAATAATCGGTGTAGAAATGTACTGCACTTCCTGGTATCGGTAGATTATCTGGGGTCGCGGTCTCTACTGTTACTCCAGACACATTTATAGTGAGCACGTAGTCAGTAGCTGGGTAGAATTTGTTGTGCCCTGTGGCAATCCAATGGATTCCCGGGGTTCCCGGGGCCCCAAATTTAGGATCAGTGCAATCCACATTCGTGGGTTCTGTGCCCTGCCCCGTCCACTCCACAGGCAAAACAACCGTAGGAGGTGCAGGAGCTGCTACTGCAGTTCCTATACTCACCAGTATGCTGATTGCAACAATCATTGCCAATAACTTTTTGTTCATTTTACCACCTTTACTATTTTTAACCACTTTTTCGATATTAATGTATTTTCTTAATAATAGTAAATAAGCTTATTGTAAAAAGTGAGACAGTCGTAATATACATATAATGAGGAAATGAGCATGATGTCGCTAACTATATATACAACCCATCCAGTGATAAAAACGAGAGAGGAAGGACGATCGCCGGGTCTTTGACCTGAGGAAAGTCTCCCCATCATCCAGATACACGAACACCTGTGAAGGGTGTCGGGTGAGAACCCGGGCTCTGGCACAGAAACGATACCACACCATACCAATGCTATGATACTGAAAGGTTGAGGTCGTATGGAACGTGGATGGAACGGCGAAACCTCGTGGATGCAAGTTGGAGTAGGGATCAAGCAGGTTTCTGGACTGCCCCGAATTTATTAACGCGTAGCCGAATATCGTCAATGCAAGTGTCCGTAAGGACCATTCCCGAATCAGCCCTGCTGACGGGAAACTTTGCATCAACAGAAGGGAGCTTACTCTCCTCACTCACAACTAACTTATTTTAAACGAACAGTATACTTATTTTCATTCATTTTGAGAGAACTTTTGCAACGTGTCTGCTACGAACACTTCATCTACTTTCGTATTGTAGCAACCATCATTGAGCATGGGGATACCGTATGTAACGATTCCCGTGCCGGCCAGTGAACGCATGCCCTTGTTTATTTCATAATCACAGGCAATGACAAGCACACCATCCGCACGTATATCCTTAAGGATGTTCTTCACAAAGGATGAGCCGGTCACGATATAAAATTCATAACCATACTTTTCTGCATCCCCTTTCAGTTGGTTGAACACACATTTCCCACAAGATTTACACTGTATCCCATATTTTGTAGCATATGCAGGACAATCCAATGAACGCATGCAGTGCGGAACGAATAACAAGCGTTTTTCAGTCCCGGCAAAATCAGACAGATTTGCTGCATTTTTCAAAGAGACCATCCATTTGTCCAGTATCCGCGGGTCTGAAAATTTACAAAATAGATACTTAAGGGGTAAATAAAAGAAATCAAGCACATTCGCAAAGAAACCGGAAAGCCACACGTGACGCGTAAGGCTCACACGACTCACAAAAAGAGCAAGTGCGGATATCAGAACAGAGATGATCACAAAAGCCAGAAGGACCTTCCCAATAAGATTATACATCACACATCTCCATCTTGCTTATCACTTCAGCCACATCCACAGTCGTATTAAAACAACCATCCTTTAAAAGACAAACACCCTGCACAGGAATGAAAGACATTTCCTCCATGGCCTCAGCAAGTTCATTGTAGCAGGCCACGCCGATACATGAAGCGGGTTTGTAGGTCTTGAAGATCTTCTTGACAAAACTTCCCCCGGGGATCACAAATACCTTGAAGCCATATTTGCCAGCCGCTTCGCATATGGTACCGATATCACAAAGCCCACATGTCCTACATTCATAACCCAGTACCGGATCACATCTTGCCCTGCAACTTGCATTACGCATACACTGAGGCAGGAATATGGCACGAGGACCTTCCCTTTTGAGAAAATCATCAAGCATTACCGCATTACGCACTTCCACAAGGATCTCATCAACAAGGGATCCCCTTATAGAGAACACACTGCAAACCCATTTTGACGGCGAATAGAACAGATATAACATGAATAGGACAAAGCTCGGAAATATGAACTTCCTTTTCTTGAAACTATAGAACCCCATAGAAAGTGCTGCAAGAATACCCAAAAAAGTAATTAGCAACACATATACGAATATTCTTCCTAAGAACTCATAGGGAATTTCCATGAGCCAGAAAGAGAGAGAACATTATTTAAAACTAACTGTAAAAGCAATTCAAAAATAAAGAATAAAAAAAGATGGAAAGGTAGAGATCAGCCCTCTACACAATCATCAAGTCTGATTCCAAGTGCTTCTGCTGTGAGAACAATAATATCCTCAACAACAAGCTCTTTAGCACCAACGGAATCCCTACCATCGGAAAGGTTTCTCTTACAGAATGGGCAAGCGCTTGAAAGGATATCCGGGCTCTTTGCAAGAGCATCCTGCACACGAGTTTCAGCGATCTTAAGTGCAAGGTCAGGAAGACCAGCTTTTACACCACCGCCAGCTCCACAGCAGCGCTGATGTGCTTTGATCCTGTCCATTTCCTTAAGGTTGAGACCTGGAATGGCATTAATGACACTCCTTGGTGGCTCGAACACACCTACGTGACGTCCAAGGTGGCATGGGTCGTGATATGTGACAGTAAGGTTGTCGAATGGTTTTTCCCACTGCAACTTACCTTCCTTGATAAGTCCCTCAAGGAACTCTGTGATGTGCATGACCTTGAAAGGAAGTTCTTCACCGAGTAATCTTGGCCAGTCAACAAGTGACGCTCTGAAACATCCTGCACATGCGTAGACAACTGTCTTTGCACCCTTTGCAACCATCCCATCAACATTCTGTCTTGCAGCTTTTCTTGCAATGTCCTCGATCTCGTACTGACCGGTCCTCACAAGTGCGGAACAGCAACATACCTCATCCTCACCGAGCATAGCGAACTCAATACCAAGCTTGTTGAGCACACGTGCTGTTGCGAATGCAAGTTTTGTCTGTTTCAGTTCTGCAGTACAGCCACCGAAGTAAACGATATCAGCTTTATCAGCGATCTTGACATCATCAGGGATCCAGTTAAGCCTGTTCTTGGGATCTTCCATGTATGGGTTCTTGTACTCGCCAATGAGCTTGACGAACATACCCTGCTTACCGTATGGACCGTTTCCACGCTTGACAAGATTTGAACGCATGGATTCCCATAGCTCAACAGTGTTGATAGCCATTTCACAAACAGTTGCACACATTGCACAGGTAGTACAGCCATATACATCGTTCTTGAATTCTTCGATCTCTTCCTCAGGAATTGCTTTTGGACCGAAAAGTCTTGCACGAAGACCGTATGACTTGTTCATGTATTTACTCCACCTAAGGATCTTGTCCCTTGGTGCGAGTCCTGCAGGCTTGCCGGCAGCGTCATATGTTGGACACCATTCGACACATTCACCACAGCGTACACATGCGTCAAGCTCCATGAGCTGGACAGCTGTAAAGTTGTTAACGGTAATTGAAGGTTCGCCTTTCATAATTATTCGCCTCCCTTGTTAGCCATAAGAGTAAGTGGACCTACGATCATGTGCATGTACTTACTGAATGGGATATATGCGATACAGAATAGCAATGAGATCACAACGTGGAACAGTGATGCAGGTGGTGCAAGTTCGGAATGCATCCCCAGACCCCAGAAGGTACCGTTCCTGATACCATCAGCAATAAACCCTGTAACTACAATGATAGTAAGACCGATAAGAAGACCTGAATCGAAAGCAATGGTACTGTTACGAGCCCTTGCAACAAAGAGTCTCCTGTAGATAGCAATAATGATACCGACCAACAGAATATAACTGAATATATCATTAGGCAAGCTGAGCATTTCCCTGAAAACCGCAGGATCAAGGACGTGAACACCTGCAAGGTAGATGAGTTCCACAACGAACATTCCAATTGACATTATACATAATGCGATCCAGCCTCCGAAGATAGCAAGGTGCATTAACCATCTACCAGGACTGCGCCTTAGAGCACGCCTCTGGAAAGCAGCATCGATCAATGTTGCAATGATGCCCTGGCCATGTCCATGACCTTTTGCACTCATCTGATAAGCCAGGGTTTTAGGGAAGGTAAAGATGCTTCCATTGGAAGGTGCAAGACCATACCCTTCAGAACCTAAACTCCATTTTTTAAGATTTATGTACATACCGATCATGAAGATCGCTATAGCGATTGTGGCCATGATCATGACCGCTGCGAATGTTATCCTCATAGATTCGGTAAGCATTCCGAAACTGTTTGTGACATCCGCAGAAAGCCCACTATAATATTCCATACTCATAAATTATCCTCCTGATATTGCCAAGATGTGACACTATTATATCTTTCTAAAAATTATCGTGATATTAAATATGATTTGTGTATTGGTAGAACCAATTATATTTAAAGATTTTCATAAACAGAACTTCATCAAAAGTAAGAAAACGCATCAAAGCAAACACTTCAACAAATCTTTTGTAATAAGGTTCAATTTAAAATAGTTAGTGTAAAAATATCACATACGCATCACAGTCACACAGATTTTAAAAGGATAGCAGTCAGAGACAAGAAACCCTTAGGATCATATTCAGCGAAAGCATCATTCCAGAAATATTATCATTCCAGAAATATTAGCTCTCCATTAACACATAAAGAAAAACATATCACATGATCTGGACGTCGCTCTTAAAAACCTCTAAACCGATGTCATCGATAAGTCTGCCCAGACGATATTTTTTAGCAGAGCTCATATAGAATTCAATGATCCTTCCGATCATTTCAAGGACTTCGGACTCATCCAGCCCTTCAGCGACCACATCGCCAATGCGTGGCCTTATTCCTGCATTACCCCCTGCCATCAAAGTAAATCCCCTCGGAGTACCCATTACACCTATATCCCTCACCGCAGGTTCAGAACAGGAATTCATACAACCGCTCACCGCCATCTTGAACTTGGAAGGCAATTGCATACCATGATAGCGTTCATCGAGTACCAAACCTAAAGAGATGGCATCCTGTTGTGCCCGTTTACAATTATCGATCCCAGGACACACCTTTATGCTTCGCACACACTTACCGATAGAAGCCGCAGGGTCCATGCCAAGCTCAGACCACGCATCATCAAGATCACTTTCCATTAATCCGATAATAGCTATACGTTGTGCAGAAGTGAATTTAAGAGTAGCATTGTATTTTTTTGCAACATCCACAACACGCTGCAATCCATCAACACTAATAATACCTGCCGGAGTCTGTGGGACAATGGCATAGGTTTCCCTATCCCGCTGCAGAATAGCTTTTTTATCAAGTATGTCCGATGCCATCATCCCACTTCCAATATATGCACGTTATGTCACAAGTATGGAATTCATTTAATTTTCTTGAGAAGCCCTGCAAGACCTGATTTATGCCTTGCCTCATCAAGGGATGCCTTTGCAAAGAACAATGCAGCAGCTTCGTTACCTTCCTCATGAGCGATCTTTGCAGCCTCTGCCTTCTCACCCTCTGCCATTGTCTCACCCTCGAGCATCATTTCAATATTCTCGACAGTTGTGTCCTTTACAAGACCCAGGAGCTCAGCAACCTCTGCAGCATGCCATGCTTCATCCATTGCGATCTGGCGGAAGTAAAGAGCAGCTTCAAAATGACCTTCGCGCTCTGCTTGCCTGGACATTGCAAAGTACCATCCAACTTCAGTAGTCTCACCTTTAAAAGTAGCTTTCAGAATATCTTGTAAACTCATTTAATGTGCCTCCTAAATCAAATTTGCAATAACAAAATGATCAGGATTACTAATAATGTTTATGGAATACTGAACAGAACTGCAATTAAATGACAGTTTGTGCATAGAAATACCTCCCACCAGAATTCCATTCTTATTAAAAATGACCTGTACCGATATTGGATACCCCTGGTACGTAGTTGCGCAAAATATACATGTATTGGAGATATTCAGAGATTGGATGACATTAGATCTGAAAATAATCCTTGTAGAGCCTTTATACCAGGGAAATGTAGGATCGGTTGCAAGAGCCATGAAGAACTTCGGGTTCTATGACCTGACACTCGTAAACCCCTGCGAACTGAAAATGGAAGCAAGAGCACTTGCCTCCCATGCATACGATGTCCTTGATGGAGCAAAGATAGTTGATACCATCGAAGAGGCCCTTGAAGGAAGTGATATAGTTATTGCAACCACTGGCATCACAGGACTGAAAGTCGATGAACACATACGTATGCCCCCATATACCCCAAGGGAGCTAAAGGAAAAGTTCAGCGGAACGAATGGAACTGTTGCAGTCCTTTTTGGAAGGGAAGACAACGGATTCACTAACGAGGAACTTAAACTCAGCGATGTGATAGTAAGCATACCGACATCCGAAACCTATCCGATAATGAACCTTTCACATGCTGTCACCATCATACTTTATGAAATGAGCCAGATAACAGCAGGTGAGAACAGTCTTGCAGAGGGATTCGACCTGAGATTGTTATATGAGCATATCGACGAGGTCCTTGATGACATCGAGTACCCTGCACACAAAAAAGAAAAGACTAACCTGATGTTTAAAAGAATATTCGGAAGGGCGCAGCTCATGCCAAGGGAAGTGCAGACATTAAGAGGATTTCTTGGAAAGGTCCAGAACCATATCAAATGAACAGGACCATGCAAGATAGCATTCTAAAAGTATTGACTCGAAATATTGATATGTACATAGTGTATTCTGGTATCTCCGATACCTGAGGTATCATTTCAATATAATAATGTGGATTACATGAGTGAAATAAAATGGGATGAAAAGTTCAGGGATTTTCTTAAGCGCTATTACTGGGATGAAATACTCCTGCTGGCAAATGAGTATCCTGAGCTCAGAAGTATTGTTGTTGATTTCCCCGACCTCGAGCAATTCGATGCAGACCTTGCATACGAGCTACTTGAGCACCCGGATGACGTAATACCCTATGCTGAACAGGCATTAAGGGAAATAGACATACCTATCGAGAAGGATCTCGATGATGCTCATGTCCAGTTCATAAACGTTCCGAATCGTGTGGCTATCAGAGAACTTCGAAGCAAACATCTTCTAAAATTCATATCCATCGAAGGTATGATACGCAAAGCTACCGAGGTAAGGCCAAAGATAACAAATGCAGCATTTATGTGCATGAGGTGTGAAAACGCCAGTTTTGAGCCACAGGATGGCCCTAAGTTCGTGGAACCTACAGATTGTGAAAATGAATCCTGTGGCAAGAAAGGGCCATTCAAGCTTCTGATAGACCAATCGACATTCCTGGATGCCCAAAAGCTCCAGGTACAGGAGTCCCCGGAAAGCCTGAAAGGTGGCAGTCAGCCCCAAAGTCTGGATGTCGATGCAGAGGACGACCTGGCAGGACTTGTTAAACCGGGTGACCGTCTTGTCATCAATGGTGTCCTTCGCTCCCACCAGAGAACTTTGAGAGAAGGAAAATCGACATTTTACGACCTTGTCCTCCATGCCAATTCCATCGAATATGTAGATCAGGAATTTGATGAGCTCGACATATCAGCGGAAGATGAAGAACGCATCGTTGAGATGGGAAATGACCCTGAGATATATAAGATGATCAGAGGCTCCATCGCACCTTCCATCTACGGATATGAAGACATAAAGGAAGCACTCAGCTTACAGCTGTTCTCAGCAGTACCTAAGATGCTACCCGATGGGTCAAGGGTCAGAGGTGATATACACATATTGCTTGTAGGTGACCCGGGCATAGCAAAAAGTCAGTTGCTCAGATACATGGTGAAGATATCACCCCGTGGTGTTTTTGCATCCGGTAAAAGTGCATCTTCCAGTGGTCTTACCGCTGCAGCTGTCAAAGATGACCTTGGGGACGGACGCTGGACACTGGAAGCCGGTGCGCTTGTCATGGCGGACATGGGTCTTGCCGCAATTGACGAAATGGACAAGATGACCAAGGAAGATAAAAGTGCCCTGCACGAAGCCATGGAACAGCAGACCATCAGTGTGGCAAAGGCAGGCATACTTGCGACATTGAAATCAAGATGTGCATTACTCGGTGCAGCCAATCCGAAATATGGAAGGTTCGATAAATACGAAGGCCTTGCAGAACAGATCAATATGCCTCCGGCCCTTATCTCAAGATTCGATCTTATTTTCATACTCCTGGACGTACCTGACCGAACCAAGGATAGTAATATAGCACACCACATACTGAAATCCCAGTATGCAGGTGAGCTCAACGAACAAAGGCAGAGGGTCCCACACTCAACAGTTACAAAGGAAGAAGTGGACTCCCATATGACGGTCATCATGCCCATCATTCAAAACGACTTGCTGAGAAAATACGTTGCGTACGCAAGGAGAAGGATCTTCCCTATAATGGAAGATGATGCCCGAGACCATATCATTAATTACTATCTTGACCTGCGCAAACAGGGAGAAGGCAAAGATTCACCGGTACCAGTCACTGCAAGACAACTGGAAGCCCTTGTAAGACTTGCTGAAGCAAGCGCACGCATACGTTTAAGCAATGTAGTAACTATTGATGATGCGAAAAGGACCACACGAATATCCATGGCATGTATGCGCCAGGTCGGAGTAGATCCCGACACCGGAGCTTTCGACGTGGATGTAATTGCATCCGGAACCAGCAAGAGTCAGCGTGACAAGATACATCATATCAAAGACATAATCAAACGTGTCGGCGACAGGCACGCAGGTGGAAAAGCACCCCTTGAAGAGGTATATTCAGAAGCTGAGACCGAAGAAATAAGTAGGGAAAGAGCTGAAGAGCTTATATCTAAGATGAAAAAGCAGGGAGATCTGTTAGCTCCCGATAGCAAGCACATAAAATTAGTATAATAAGGCGAAGATATGTACCTGAAAATACACAGATCCACGAATCAAATCCTCGTCGCTGTTTGCGATAAAGAACTGATCGGAAAGAAGCTGACCAAAGGTGAAATTGTGATAGATATCTCGGAAGGTTTCTACAAAGGAGAGATAGCATCCGAAGAGACCATCATACAAGCGATAAAGAACGCTCCGAGTGCAAACATATTTGGAACACGTTCAGTTCAATGCGCCATTGATTCGGGTGCCATTGATCCGGAATGCGTCATATACATAGACGGCATACCACATGCCCAGATATACAGATTATGAATTTTACATTTATCAAAATATTGGTGTAAATATGAGTGAAAGTAATATGAGTAATGAAACTTCCATTCTTGACAAAGATGAGCTTATCAAAAGCGTGATAGCAAAGCACAAGCGTCTTCTGGAAGAATACAACAGAGAGTTCAGCGAGCTCGATGGAAGATCAAAGGTACTGAAAGAACAGATAGAATCCTCAAAGCAGAAAAAGGAAGATACCCTGACCCGCATTGAGGTTCTGAAAGAGAAACGTCAACAACTCTACCATCAGGCAGAGAACGTTCTTGGGAACATGTTCACTGACATCGATGACAAACTGCTTGATAACAAGCTGATGCATGCTGCAAATGACGGATTTACCAAGGTCAGGCGCCTCATCAGTATCAATGAAGAAAAGCAGGTAGTTGATGAACTATTGACCAAGCTGGATGGTATGAGTACACATGAAACCGTCCAGAGCTCCATTCAACAGATAAAAGCAAAGGTCAATGGTGCTATCGAAGCCAGCAATGAGCTTGCAGGGACCATTGGCATTAAAGCCCTTGACGAAAACTTCCATAAAGCAACTGAGGAACTTAAAACGATCTCACCACGCCACGGATGGCTTGAGAACAGAATAAAGAGCCATAATGAAGCCCTTGAGCACTGGGGAAAGAATCCTGCCACTGAAGAGAACACGCCGGAGGCTGACGCATGACCACAACAGATGTATCAACCATGAGTGAAAAGGACCTGAAGAACACCGTTAACGATTACAGGACGAAGATCACACAGAACGAACGTACCCTGAAAGGTGTTTTTAGAGATCTGAAGCTGCATCGCACAAATATCGATGAGCTGAAAGAGAAAAGGGACAAGCTTAACGCGCAAGTAAAGGAACTTGCAACAAAGGCACGCGAAGAGAAGAAACTTCGTGATATCGCTAATGAGAAGATCTCAGAAATAAAGGGCACAAGAGATGAGATCCGCAGTGAAAAGGACAAGGTCACCGGCAGTATCACCGAGCTTAAAACAAAGCGTGATGAATACAACAAGCAGTCTCGTGGAAGTGTTGAATCTCTGTCAAAGGCATATGCTGCTGAACTTGATAAGTTCTTAAATGCAGACATTCCCCTCAAACATGAGATTGATATTTTCGAGAAACTTTCCGACCTTGGAGAGAGGATCGGTGCTGCAAGTCAGGCTGATGAGCTACATAGCAAGATCGTGGAAACATACAGATCATCAGAGTCGATCTACAAAGCCGATGGGACTGTTGGAAAGGATGTAAAGGGACTTGCAGAAGAGTCACAGAAACACCATCTTTCAATGCTTGCATCCTACAAGAAGATCGATGAACTTCGAAAAGAAGCAGACCTCTATCATGCTCAGATCAAAGAGACCTATGATGTAGTCTCACCCATAAGGGAAAAGATCGATCCACTGAAGGCAAAGATATCAGAGCTCAGAGATGAACTCAGCACATATCTTGACAAGCTCAATGAGATCCAACTTGAACATGATGAGAAGAAACTGGATGAGAAACACATTGTTGCAAAAGAGAAGTTTGAAAAGACAGGAAGAATGAGTCTTGAAGACCTTAGATTATTGATGGAGAAAGGAGATCTTAAGCTTTAAGCTTATTATCTCATTTTTTATTTTTTATTTTACGTTGTTATTTGATCATTGATTATTTTTACGTTCATTCATCATTACAAGGACCTATTTTCAGCATACATCCAGTTAGACCCTAGTCAGATCGATAGAGAGAACTATAGACATAGTCAATCCGTCATCACCATTTCCGACATTGTCAAACTACTTTTTAAATAATGCCTGTTAAATTCCAATTAATAGTTCCAGGAGAAACGTTTGAAAATTACAAAGCAAGCCATACTCAAAACAGCCATAACAAAACTGAATCCTGGAACGTTCTCTGCCGTACTATTATTTTCAACGGGAATATTCGGAACGTTCGGGGAACTGTCCGGATCCTCATACACAGGCGCAGCTAATGAAGGATCAAGATACTGATATACCGGAATAAATGTGATCAATTCACCGTCAGGCCCATAGTAAATGGCATCCAGAGTAATGTTCAATATCTCTTTAGAATTATGTGAGTAGATAAAAACAGAACCTTCGCTCAGGATCTCATCTTTGAGAGCAACACCATCAAGTGAAAGTTCCACCCAAACATTGCCATCATCACTAACATCCTTGACCACAAAGAGATATCCCTGACTGAACTGCCATTCACCCTTGGTTTCAATGAAAATACCCTTGCCATCAATAAGTCGGATGCGGACATCATCATTTGCAGCCGATACAGGGAAGACACAAATGAAAAATATTAAAAATAGCAAAAGGATGGAAAGTAAAGGTCTTAACTCTCTTTTATCCACGCGCCACACCCATTATCTATGAATGCAACTTCCGGCAACGATCTCTTCCAAACCTTCTGCAGTTTCCACAAGAAGAGTACCATTTTCAGTGATACCTACTGCTTTTCCGCTTATCATCCTTTGCGGCGTCACCACATCCACATCCCGGCCTATAGTTGAAGACAGGGATCTCCACTCTTCAAGAATTGAATCGAAACCTAATGTCTTAGATCTTACATACTCATCTTCAAGTGCCCTCAACAATGCCTGAACAAAAGCGATCCTATCCAGCTCTTCACCTTTTATCTCACTAAGACTTGTTGAACTCGACCGGATATCTTCCGAAAGGTCTTCTATGGACACATTGACATTGATACCCATACCAATGACAACAAAATTGATCTGATCGGTTTCCGCATCCATTTCTGTCAGAATTCCACAGACCTTCTTATCCCCGACCAAAACATCATTTGGCCATTTAAGAGATGCCTCAATACCAAATTCACGAATTGCCCTTGCAACGGCAACCCCGGCCATGAGAGTAAAACGTGGTGCATATGCTGGAACCACATTCGGTTTAAGGATAACGGACATCCAGACACCGCCTCTTGGAGATACCCAATGTCCACCTTTGCGACCACGACCGCTGTCCTGCATTTCAGCAATTACAACAGAACCTTCATCTGACAGTGGCCCCATTTTCTTTGCGATATCATTGGTTGAATCAACCTCATCGAAATATCGAATATCAACCCCAATGATACTCGTGTCAAGACCATCCATTATCTCCGACGGATAAAGTTTGTCGGGTGCTGAGACCAGAACATGACCGGAACCAGGCGAGGATTTGATGACATAGCCTTCCCCACCAAGTGCTTTAATATATTTCCAGACCATCGTTCTGGAAATACCAAGTCTTTGCCCAAGTTCTTCACCGGAAATTGGATCAGTTCCTGCATTTTTCAAAGCTCTGATTATATCCATTTTCTTGTCAGTCAAGTAATAACCCCCAAATTCAAATGATAATAGAACAATATATCAACAGACCTTATTTAGTCTGTTGACAGTTTGACTGCTGTTTTGCAGCATTTACATAAGCACTGACTGCCGCGGTAGCAGCTGCTGTCTTACGTGAATTATTACCAAGTACAGATGCAAGAGTGGAACCTTTTTCCTTTTCATGCTCCACGACTTCCTTTACTGCCTCAAGGATATTATGGTCATCGATGAAATGAGTGGTCAGGTCCCCACGTACGAACGCCTCATTGGAAAGGACAGCCTCATGGAATGGAATATTGGTAGTTACACCAATAATGACAAACTCATAAAGTGCTCTCTTCATCCTGGCGATAGCCTCTTCACGAGTTTCACCCCAGGTACAAAGTTTTGCAACCATCGAATCATAGAAAGGAGGTATGACATAGCCCATATAAACACCACTGTCTATACGTACACCCGGACCACCTGGTGAGCGGTACCTGGTGATCTTACCCGGAGAAGGTGCAAAATCATTGAGAGGGTCTTCGGCATTGATACGACACTCGAATGCATGACCTGTTATCTTAATATCTTCCTGCTTGAAAGGAAGTTCTTTTCCACATGCAATAAGCAACTGCTGCTTCGCAAGATCGATACCTGTAACAAGTTCAGTGATACAATGCTCCACTTGAAGACGTGTATTGACCTCGAGGAAATAGAAATCGCCCTTGGAATAAAGGAACTCCACAGTACCTGCATTCTCATAACCTATGGACTTTGCTGCTGTGACAGCAGCCTCACCCATTTTCTTACGCAGCTCTGGACTCATCACCGGAGATGGCGCTTCTTCCATGAGCTTCTGATGCCTGCGCTGTATAGAGCATTCCCTGTCCGACACATAAACGGTATTGCCATAGCTATCTGCAAGTATCTGGAACTCGATGTGACGAGGTTCCTCCACATACTTCTCAATGAACACAGTAGGATCACCAAAAGCAGATTGTGCTACCGATTGGATAGACTCCAGAGAAGACTTGAACTCGTCCTTTGAATAGACGACCTTCATACCGATACCACCGCCACCTGCAGATGCTTTTATCATCACAGGATAACCAATGGAATCAGCCATCTCGAGGGCTTCATCCACATCTTCAATCGCCTTGTCGTATCCCGGGACCACCGGAACACCAGCTTCGATCATAAGTTTTCTTGCAGCGATCTTGCTGCCCATCTTCTCGATGGCCTCACTGGAAGGACCAATGAACACGATCCCAGCAGCCTTACACTTCTTTGCGAAAACCGGATTCTCTGAAAGGAAACCATACCCTGGATGGATCCCTTCCGCACCCGACTCTTTTGCCACTTCGATTATCTTGTCCATGTTCAGATAACTCTGGCTTGAAGGTGAAGGACCGATATGATATGCTTCATCTGCATATTTTGGAAAAAGGGCATTCTTGTCAGCATCCGAATATACAGCAACTGTGGAAACATCAAGTTCCCTGCATGCACGCATTATACGGATAGCGATCTCACCCCTGTTTGCTATAAGGACTTTCTTGAACATGATAAGAACTCCTGTTAGTTAATAGCCATCAGTACTTCGCCCGTACCGACCAGATCCCCTTCGGAAACGAAGATCTCCTTTACCACACCGTCATGGGAAGCATGGATGGCATTCTCCATCTTCATGGCTTCGATCACACAGACCTTGTCCCCTTGTCCAACAGTATCCCCGACACTTACGCTCATGGAAAGGACCATTCCCTGCATGTGACTTGTAACCGCACCCTCACATTCAACAGTCTTTGAAGACTTCTCGGCAACAGTGACAGAACCTCCGGAAGGCTCTACTTTGACCTCGAATACCTCGCCCTCGATCTCGACCCTATAATCCGTTGGTATGACCACATTCACCGGTGCAACGCCGGTCGCTGCCTTTACTGCAACAAGTTCTTCCTCAACAGCCTCACCAAGCAGGAACTTAGGTGCAATTGCAGGATACAGGATATATGTGAGGACATCCTCCTCCTTCTTCACAAGACCCATCTCTTCAGCTTCTTTTTTAAGGGACTCATACTCAGGTTTGAGAAGGTCGGCAGGACGAACTGTGATAGGCACCTCATCACCAATTATCTTCGCGATCATTTCGGAACTGATAGGTGCAGGTGACCTTCCATAGAAACCACGTACATAATCCTTGACCTCTTTTGGAACTACCTTGTAACGCTCACCCAGAAGCACATTCAACACAGCCTGTGTACCTACGATCTGGCTGGTCGGGGTAACAAGCGGAGGATAACCAAGCTCCTCACGTACTTTTGGCATTTCCTCCAGAACCGCCTCATATTTATCAAGGGCATTCTGCTCCTTAAGCTGTGAAACAAGATTGGAAAGCATACCACCAGGTATCTGATACAACAATACGTTAGCATCGACCTGCTCAGAGATAGGGTCAAGGATGCCACGGAACTCTTCCTTAAGGTCCTTGAAATATTTTGAAGCTGCTGTAAATTTCCCAAGATCAAGCCCTGTGTCATATTTTGTTCTCTGGAGAGCAGCAACAATAGATTCAGTAGGTGGTTGGGATGTTCCCCCTGCCAGGGGAGAAAGCGCTGTATCGAGAATATCGACACCTGCCTTACATGCAGCCAGGTAACTCATGGATGCCATTCCTGATGTACAATGGCAGTGGAGTGCCACAGGAAGTCCTACCTCTTTCTTGAGTGAAGTTATAAGCTCATATGCCTCGTGTGGTGCGAGAAGACCTGCCATGTCCTTGATACAGATAGAATCACAATCAAGTTCAGCAAGCTCATTTGCAAACTCGACATATTTTTCCACTGTATGTACCGGACTTATTGTATAACTGATAGTGCCCTGTACATGAGCACCGACATTCTTTGCAACTGAGATAGCTTTCTCCATGTTGCGTATATCATTAACAGCATCGAATATCCTGAAGATATCAATGCCGTTCTCATGGGCTTTGGTAACGAATTTTTCCACAACGTCATCAGAATAATGACGATAGCCCACAAGGTTCTGACCCCTAAGTAGCATCTGTGCAGGAGTTTTCTCCATGCGACTCTTAAGCTCCCGGAGCCGCTCCCATGGGTCTTCATTCAGATAACGGATACAGGTATCGAATGTTGCACCACCCCACATTTCAAGGGAATAGTAGCCAACCTCATCAAGTTTGTCGATGATCGGCAGCATGTTACGGGTTCGCATACGTGTTGCGAGAAGGGATTGGTGAGCATCCCTCAGAATAGTTTCCGTTATTTTTACTGTCATTATTTGTACCTCATAATTATCAATTCAGACCCAGCTTGGATCAATAAGTTTTTCATAAGCCGAAATTGAACTTAATTGAACATATACTTTTATGTAGTTTCTGGTAAGCATTTATAAACAAAACGTAATAAATACTATTATTACAATAATATAATATGAAAGTTAACTATGGCAGCAACGTCTCAAAACCCTAACCAAAATGAAAAAATAGAAAAATAGAGAAGAATTAAAATATGCATTTCAATGCGATATTTATATAACTCCGATCGAACCTAAAAGTTTCAAGAAACCTCCACCGACAGAGAGAATAATACTCTTCATAGTGCTTGCTGCCTCTATCTTGATCTCGTCATTATTGTATGCATCATTGAAATCTGAGACAACATCGTCAGATTCCAAGAGGCCACTCACGACATCTTCATTGGTAGTTATGATAAGGGCTGGTTCAAAACCAGGATTTGAAGCATTCACTTTTTCAAAAATCGTAACCTCCATATCTACATTAGTTACTGCTTTTATGGCAAGTTTGCTTGCATCGTTCATATCGATTAGCAAAAGCATTTCTTCATTTCCTATAACATATTTAACACTTGAAGGAACCTGATCAACGTTCTGATTAAAATCATTCACAACAAGGTCCAGATCATCAAAAAGATCTGCAGATGCAGGAATTGAAAGCATTGAAATAATCAACAGAATTGTTAGTATACCCAATTTCATATTATACACCTCATTAAAATAAATGTTACTAACTTATCATATAATGAAACAAATATAAAAGCGTACGGTTTAATTTCAATAGACATCAACATCTTTTTAATTTCACACCCTATAATCACTGACAAGAAGGGAGAACAACCTAATATGGCAGAAATAGTTGCAAGCGATGAAATGCATGAGTACTTCAACACCCTTGAAGGCACACTAAAGAACGAAATCGATATTGTAAATGATGCCCGGTCCAGAGGCAAAGATCCAAAACCACATGTAGAGATACCTCTTGCAAAGGACCTTGCAGACCGTGTGGAAAACCTCATCGGCGTTAAAGGAGTTGCCGAACTCATCCGAAAGCTTGAAGAAACCAGATCAAGGGAAGAAGCTGCACTGGCACTTGGAAGAGAGGTCGCCCAGGGAAAGGTAGGAGAGTTCGACTCGAAATCAGAAGCCATCGAAGCTGCCATACGCGTATCTGTTGCAATGCTTACAGAAGGGGTTGTAGCAGCTCCCATAGAAGGGATCGACCGTGCAAGTATAGGAAGGAACGATGATGGTTCTGAATATGTGAGCATATTCTATGCAGGCCCGATACGCAGTGCCGGAGGTACAGCACAGGCATTATCGGTCCTTGTTGGAGATTATGTGCGCAGAGGCGTTGGTATCGACAGGTACAAACCTCGTAAAGAAGAAGTTGAGCGTTACATCGAAGAGATCATGCTCTACAAACGGGTTGCAAGTCTCCAGTACACCCCTTCTGAGGAAGAGATACGCCTTATTGTAGAGAACTGTCCAATCTGTATTGATGGAGAACCCACCGAAGCAGCAGAAGTAGAAGGACACCGCAACCTTGAGAGAATTAACACTAACCGAGTACGTGGCGGAATGGCATTGGTACTTGCCGAAGGTCTGGCACTGAAGGCCCCGAAGATACAAAAGCATGTGAAAAATCTGAAGATCGATGGATGGGAATGGCTCGAGCAACTAATCTCCGGTGTAAAAAGTTCATCCGAGAGTGGTGAAGATGAAGAGACGGATGGGAAACCGAAGATAAAACCAAAGGACAAGTATATGCGGGACCTCATTGCAGGAAGACCTGTTTTTTCCCATCCATCAAGACCCGGCGGGTTCAGACTTCGATACGGACGATCACGCAATACCTCATTCGCAGCTGCAGGCATAAGTCCTGCCGGAATGATAGTGATGGATGATTTCATCGCACCCGGAACACAGCTAAAGGTGGAACGCCCTGGAAAGGCCGCAGGCATGGCCCCGGTAGATTCCATTGAAGGACCCACTGTGCGCCTTAACAACGGCGATGTTATCAGAATAGACACCATCGAGGAAGCATACGCCCTTCGTTCCGAAGTAGAAGAAATAATTGATATCGGTGAGATACTAATCAACTACGGTGATTTCCTTGAGAATAACCACCCCCTTATACCTTCCCCATATTGCTTTGAGTGGTGGATACAAGAATACAGGAAAGCCGCCCCAGATGCAGAAACTGATGAAACGGAACTGAAAGACCCGACACAAGAGGTTGCATTGGACCTGTGCAAGGAACTGAACATACCACTGCACCCGAAATTCACATACCTTTGGCATGACATTGACAATTCCCAGTACACAGCACTTGCGGACCTTATTTCGGAAGATGGTCTGCTTGAAGCGGACGGGTCATTTCTCAAGTTGCCACTACAAAGAACAATTGATACAGGAATGAAGAAGGTACTCGAAGACCTCCTTGTACAACACAAGGTAGAGGATCCAACAATAATTATAGAAGAGCCACTTCCACTTATCCATTCACTCGGACTCGATGAGGAGCTATCGAAAGGATGGGATTCACTCGGACATGAAGAGCTGCTCGAGAACATCAATGAGATAGCCGGGTTTGTAGTCAGACCCCGCGCCCCAACCAGAATTGGTGCCAGAATGGGGCGACCGGAAAAATCAGACAAACGAAAAATGACACCGGCACCACATGCGCTTTTCCCCATTGCAGAGGCAGGCGGGATGACCAGAAAGCTCGAGAATGCAGCAAATTTCAAAGTCAACACGACTTCAAAGGCAGGCACTATCCCGGTAGAGATCGGAAATAGGACCTGCCCTGCATGTGGAGTGGAAGGTTTTGAGTTCAGATGTGACTGTGGAGAATACACGTTACCTAAATTGTTCTGCCCAAGATGTGGTATTTCGGTCAACAAGGTAAAATGTCCGAAATGCGACTCCAAGACCACCTGTACCAGCATGCGTAAGATCGATTTCAAAAGCATTTACCAGAAAGCCTTTGAGAATATAGGAGAAAGGGATAACCTCGATTCTTTCAAAGGTGTCAAGAAGATGATGTCAAAGCATATGACTCCGGAGCCTCTTGAGAAAGGTATTCTCCGAGCCAAGCATGATCTGTTCACATTCAAAGATGGCACTGTACGATATGATATGTCGGACATCCCCCTTACCCACATACGACCATCAGAGATAGGTGTCAGTTGTGAAAGGATGATAGAACTTGGTTATTTGAAAGACATCTATGGCAAATCCCTAATCGATAGTGAGCAGGTACTTTGCCTCAAGGTACAGGACCTGGTGATCTCATATGATGCTGCCGACTATATTTTGAGAATCACACAGTATATTGATGATCTGCTCGTGAAATATTATAAGGTCGCCCCATACTACAATGCAAAACACATAGACGATATTGTTGGCGTGCTTCTTATGGGACTTGCACCCCACACATCCGCAGGTGTTCTTGGAAGACTTCTCGGATTCACCACTGCTTCAGTGGGTTATGCACATCCATACTTCCATGCAGCAAAAAGGAGAAACTGTGACGGGGATGAGGACTGCGTGATGCTTCTTATGGATGGGCTCCTTAATTTTTCCCGTGATTACCTCCCCGACAGGAGGGGAGGACAGATGGATGCACCGCTTGTTCTGACCACCCGCCTCGATCCAAGCGAGGTCGATAAGGAAGCACACAATATAGATATGTGTGCATCCTACTCGCTGGAATTCTATGAAGCGACCCAGAACTTCGCAAATCCAAAGGACTTTGAAGACACCATGGACCTTGTGAGTCGCAGATTGGGTACGACACTGCAATATGAGGACTTCATGTTCACCCACGACACATCCAATATTGCTGCCGGACCGCTCAAAAGTGCATACAAGACCCTTGGCACCATGGTGGAGAAAATGGACGCACAGCTTGAGCTTGCTAAGAAGATACGTGCTGTGGATGCGCCCGATGTTGCGGAAAGGGTATTGAAATCACATTTCCTGCCGGATATGTTCGGTAACCTGAGGGCATTTTCAAGACAGGGGACCAGATGTGTCAAATGTGCTGCCAAGTTCCGCAGGCCACCCCTTACAGGAAGTTGTCCGAAATGCGGCGGGCGTGTGATACTGACCGTACACGAAGGAGCTGTTAAGAAATACCTGCAGGTTTCCATAAAAGTAGCGGAAGAGTATAATGTTTCCAGCTATACAAAACAACGTATCGAACTGATAGGTTATGATATGAAATCCCTTTTCGAAAATGATAAGTCAAAACAGATGGGACTTTCTGATTTCATGTGAGGCAGGAAGATCTGGGATACTAAAAGATATGGGGCGATATGGAGCGATACATGCCGTCCAACATGTTGCAATATATTGTGAATTGCACTATATTGTAACGTTAATATGTAGCAAGACGCCCATATCGTTAAGTGTCCTATAAATTACTGTAAAATTTTCATTTATACAGGCATACCGATCGCATTGATGTGTTCGACAAGTTCTTTGAAATTCTCAAATTCAATTTCAAGAACCTCTTTTTCAGTCATGCCGATCGACATCTCACCATCAACGGTCAAGGATTCAGGACCACGCCTTACCATCCTATCGATACCATCGGCAGAAAGTACAGCCTTTGCTTCGGGATCGTGAACAAAGGCACGCCCTGGGATCAGCACTGTTTCTGTGACTTCGGAAAGATCGAGACCATTGAGGTCATCAATGGTTATCAGACAGCCAACGTCCTTGTTAAGTCCGATTACATTAACAGTGCCCCCAAGCTTGTCAAATATTTCGGACAGCCTGCCTGCAGCGACCTTACTTGTAAGGATCGTGGCCTTTTTTCGGACCTCAGGAAGTTGTGCCAGCAGGTCATCATGCAGACGTATGGCGAAAGGAGAACCTATAAGAGGATCTTCCAGAGGTGTGCCCGTTATCCTTAGATCGTGCTTGGATGCGGCTTCGCGAACCATTTGAGTGAACTCATCCACAGATTGGGTCTTGATGTTGTCCATTATTGGTGCGTTCTCGAGAATAAGGCCTTCTTCCCTTGAATTTGCAAAACGCATCAGAATAGCACCTGTGGCACCCATCTCTTCAAGGTCACTCAATGTATTTTCAAGTACGGCACCATCGTTGATGCCCGGTATTACTACGATAGCAGCATAAACCTCACAATTTGCACAGAACTCACGAAGCACGGCCAATGATATCTCTGGCTCAGGGTCGTTCATGTACTTTCCACGGATCACAGGATCGGTGGCAAATACTGTAAATGAGACTTCAGTTACGCCGTTCTCGATAAAGAATGCGGCATCGTCTTCAGAGGTGAATCCTTTTCCACTTGTGTATCCAAGATGGATGGGTTTGCGGAACTGTGAGAGGAAATGTACCAGTTCCTTAAGCTCAGGATAACAGCTGACATCACCACCGCCACTTATTGTGATCTTGTCAAGCTCACCACTGCTAAAATGGATAGCTTGTGAGACATCACCCATGACATATTGAGCAGGTTTGAAACCAGAGTAAAGCTCTTTTACACCACGTGTACAATAGTCACATCCCTTTGAAAAAGGGAAACAATGTTTACAACCAAACGCAGGTACATCTTTCACTTTTTTGAAATAGCAATAACTGCAAAACCCACGGCAATCCACACCAGGGTTACCTCCAACATCCGCTACAATTTCCATATCGATCGGAGATACCTTAAGTTATGTGATACAAAACGTTTGTGGTGTAAAAGCGGGTAAGGCACATTGAGATTATTATAACCTAATAAATTAAAATATACAGTGCCGAAATACACATTTGTTAATACAAATCGTTCAAAACGTATGTATTTTGTATGCGTATTTGCAGGCAAATATTCAGACCCATAAAGATCCCCATTAGAATTTGCCATTATTTATCATGAACTGTGTGTACCCCAATAATCCAAATGCAAAAGCTTAAACGTAAAAACAGCATTTCAAATTTGAATTGACTAGAAGGGACTACAATTGGAAATATAAAAAACACATTAATGGTAATCGAAGAGAAGTTCCGAGCCATTAGTTCAATTATGTGATTTCCAAGAAGAGTTCCTGTAATAAAATATAGGAGGAAACTATACGTGTCTGACAAAATAGACATATATGACGACAGAGGTACACTGTTGGAAAGCGATGTAGATATAAACGACCTCGCTCCAACAACTAATGCAGCAATCGGAAAGATCATCAAAGACACAAAGAGAACTGTTGCTATCAATCTTGCAGGTATCGAGAAAGGTCTCGCAACCGGCAAGTATGGTGGTAAAGGACGTCAGATTCTCGGACGCAGTCTTGAATATGATATCGTAGGGAACGCAGATGCTATCGCAGAGTCTGTTGCAAACCTTGTAAAGGTAAGCAATGATGACGACACAGTAGTAAAAGTAATCGGCGGCGGAAAACAACTTCTTGTGCAGGTCCCAAGCGCAAGAACAGACGCTGGTGCTGACTTCGTTTCAGGAAGCACAGTAAGTGGCGCAGCTGTTGTAGAGACCATCATTAATACGTTCAACACCGACATGTTCGATGCACCACTCGTAAAGGGCGCTGTCTGGGGTAGCTACCCACAGACCATGGACATGAGCGGCGGTAACGTTGCATCAATTCTCAGCATACCACAGCAGAATGAAGGTCTCGGTTTCTCCTTGAGGAACATCATGACCAACCACGTCGCTGCTATCACAGGCAGAAAGGCAATGAACGCTGCTGCACTCTCCTCGATCTACGAGCAGGCAGGTATGTTCGAGATGGGTAACGCAGTAGGTTCATTCAAGAGACACCAGTTACTCGGATTCGCATACCAGGGTCTTAACGCTAACAACGTTGTCTACGACATTGTCAAAGAGAACGCTAAGAGCGGTACAATTGGTACAGTTATCGATACAGTTGTCGAGAAAGCACTCGACCTCGGCGTCATCGAAGTTGACCACGTAGCACCATCCGGATACAAGTTCTACAAAGCAAATGACGTTTCCATGTGGAACGCATGCACAGCAGCTGGTCAGCTCGCAGCTACACTCGTAAACTGTGGAGCAGGCAGAGCAGCACAGAACGTGTCATCAACCATCCTGTACTTCAACGATATAATAGAGAAGGAAACAGGTCTTCCTGGCTGTGACATGGGTAGAGCACAGGGTACTGGAGTCGGATTCTCTTTCTTCAGCCACTCAATCTACGGCGGTGGAGGTCCAGGTATCTTCAACGGTAACCACGTTGTAACAAGACACTCCAGAGGATTCGCAATTCCTTGTGTATCCGCTGCATGTTCAATTGACGCAGGTACTCAGATGATAACTATCGAAAAGACATCTGCACTTGTCGGAAATGTGTTCGGTTCAATCGAAGAATTCAGAGAGCCAATCAAAGCAGTTGCAGGGGCGCTCTAATACAAGTGTTCTAACAGATCTCAAAGGTAATACATAATGGTCGAACCTGTCACAAATTTAGAAGATCTCATTCAGATCGAGATATGTCCAGCACGGTTTCTGAGTCCAGAGACCGCAGAGAGACTACTCAATGAACTGAGCAACATCGAAGGCATTACACGGGCATTCGTACATGGCCCGAGGTTACCAAAGACCGTACCATACGGACCGGCAACCGGACACGATGTTGATCATAAGTTCAGTAAAAATATCAAGATCGGTGAAACGGAAATGGACCTTGCTGTAATTGTTGGCCGCATAAGGCTGGAGATCCTTAACGAAGAAGTCAGAGAGAACATCAGAGAAGTGTGCGAGCGAACACTACCGATGGGCTATGAGTTCCGGGAAGGACTTTTCATACAAAAGAGGCAAACCGTTTCAGACTTTGCAAAACGCGGACCTAATGCTGACCTAACTACTTTAGGGCTAGCAGATCCGAAAGGAAAGGTCGGAAATCGTGTCTGTATGTTAAATCCAGCGGAGTGATCGATCTGTTCGACCGGGAAACACAAGTTGTAGATTGCAGGCATGGAATGGGCCTTGGCCGAGGTGGAGGACTCGCACAGCGCGGTACACTCTCCGAGACAGGACGCCCCGATGTCATCGCAGTTGCAATGAGCCCAGGAAGACGACATATCACAAAGCCGATATGTGAACTCACATACGGCATGCGCAGGGAGGAGATACAGGTCAGCGTACTGGTACTGAATTCTGGATCCGGCATTCCTGATACTCCTATGAGATCAGGTTCATTCGGGATAACACCTGAAGAGATCGCCCAGATATCCAGGCATAAATTGGCCGTCATCCATACCGGAAACATACGGGATCACGTGGTTAAGAAAGTAAGGGAAATTCTAAAGGAAGCAGATACCCCGGCAATAGTCGTCTGTCAAGCAAATATTGATTTTGAGGACCTTGCAAGGGTAGGTATAAAGACCAAGATTGTAAAGCCAAAAAGTAGCGAGATCCAGACGAAAGGTAAAGTCATGGATATCGTAACAGGCGTCACAAGAGGTGAATCCTGTTCAAGGGATAAACTAAACGAACTTGTGAAGGCCGTTAAAACTACAATGAGATCGATCGATAATTAAGGAGTGTTATAACATGGCATACGAAGCACAGTATTATCCAGGTGCAACATCCGTTGCAGAGAACAGAAGGAAGCACATGTCTGGTAAGGTCGAGAAACTCAGGGAAGTCTCTGATGATGACTTGACCTTAGTACTCGGACACCGTGCACCAGGTAGCGATTACCCAAGCACACACCCTCCACTCGCTGAGATGGGTGAGCCAGAATGTTCAATCAGAGAGATGGTAGAACCAACACCAGGCGCAAAAGCTGGTGACAGGGTAAGGTACGTTCAGTTCGTTGACTCAATGTACAACGCACCATCAACCCCATACTTCAGGACCTACGCAGCAGCTATCAACTTCAGAGGTGTCGACCCAGGTACACTTTCCGGTCGTCAGGTCGTAGAAGCTCGTGAAAGAGACATGGAAGAGGTTGCAAAGTTCCAGCTCGAGACAGAAATGAGCTGCCCAGCACTTGCAAGTCTTCGTGGCGCAACAGTGCACGGTCACTCACTCCGTCTCCCAGAAGACGGTATCATGTTCGATATGCTCGACAGATGCCGCCTTGAGAACGGCGTAGTAATTATGCACAAGGACCAGGTCGGAAGAGCTATCGACAAAAAGGTCGACTTCGGAAAACCAATGTCCGAGGAAGAAGCTGCAAAGCGAACCACAATCTACCGTGTGGATAATGTTGCATTCAGAGATGACGCAGAAGTTATCGAATGGGTCCACACAATATTTGAGAAGAGAACCGCATACGGATTCAAGCCAGAGTAAATTGAGGTGAGATAAATGGCTGACGACAGAAAGAGAATGTTCCAGAAAGATCTGGAAATTAAATTCACAAAAGAACACGGCGACAACAAGATGGAAGGCGGAGAGATCACTGACAAGAAAGTGACCTACTACCGTCTTGGTGTTGACCAGAACCCAAGAAAGGTCGAAATGAGGAAGGCAGGCCAGGAAATGGCTGACAAGAGAGGTCTTGTTGGTTACAATCCTATGATGCACTGTGGTGGTATCCCACTCGGTCAGAGAGCACTCACACCTTCCTTCATTTCCGGTACTGACATGATGGTCGAGACCGATGATCTTCACTACGTCAACAACGCTGCAATGCAGCAGATGTGGGATGACATCAGAAGGACCTGTATTGTAGGTCTGGACATGGCTCACGAGACACTCGAGAAGCGTCTCGGCATAGAAGTCACACCAGAAACGATCAACCACTACCTTGAAGTGCTCAACCACGCACTCCCTGGTGGAGCAGTTGTTCAGGAGCACATGGTCGAAACACACCCAGCTCTTGTAGATGACTGTTACGTGAAGATCTTCACCGGTGACGATGAACTTGCAGATGAGATCGACAGCCAGTTCCTTGTCGACATCAACAAGCAGTTCCCAGAAGAGCAGGCAGAAGCACTCAAAGCAGCTATCGGAAAGACAACCTGGCAGGCAGCACACATCCCAACCGTTGTTAGCAGAACAACAGATGGTGCACAGACCTCAAGGTGGATGGCAATGCAGGTCGGTATGTCCTTCATCGCAGCATACAACATGTGTGCTGGTGAAGCAGCAGTAGCTGACCTTTCATACGCAGCAAAGCATGCTGGTGTAATCTCAATGGGAGATATGCTTCCAGCAAGACGTGCTCGTGGACCAAACGAGCCTGGTGGAGTTTCCTTCGGTCACATGGCTGATATCATTCAGACCAGCCGTGTTGACGCAGAAGACCCAGCTCATGTAGCTCTCGAGGTAGTCGGTGGAGCATGTATGCTCTACGATCAGATCTGGCTCGGTTCATACATGTCTGGTGGAGTAGGTTTCACACAGTACGCAACCGCTGCATACACCAACAACATCCTTGATGACAACATGTACTACAACGTTGACTACATCAACGACAAGTACGATGGTGCAGCAAACAAGGGTACCGACAACAAGGTCAAGGCAACAATGGATGTTGTCAAGGACATCGGAACAGAGTCCACAATCTATGGTCTCGAGAACTACGAGAAGTACCCAACAGCACTCGAAGACCACTTTGGTGGTTCCCAGAGAGCAACAGTACTCTCCGCAGCAGCAGGATGTGCAACATCCCTCGCAACCGGAAACGGAAACGCTGGTCTCTCCGCATGGTACCTTTCAATGTACCTGCACAAGGAAGCACACGGCCGTCTCGGTTTCTTCGGATACGATCTGCAGGACCAGTGTGGCGCTACAAACGTGTTCTCCTTCCAGTCCGACGAAGGTCTGCCAGTTGAACTCCGTGGTCCAAACTACCCTAACTACGCAATGAATGTAGGTCACCAGGGCGGTTACACTGGAATCGCTTCAGCAGCACACGCAGGACGTGGAGATGCATGGGCAGTTAACCCACTCATCAAGGTCTGCTTCGCAGACGATATGCTTCCATTCGACTTCACCGCTCCAAGGAAAGAGTTCGGTAGAGGCGCATTGAAAGAGTTCGAGCCTGCTGGTGAGAGATCCCTCATCATCCCGGCAAAATAATTTCAACAACCTAAAAGGCAGGCATTTGCCTGCTTTTTTCTTCTTTTTTTATTTTTAGGGAAATTTTACCTGTAAATTATCATTTTGAATAGCGGAAGCTTTTCTCCTGAATACCATCAAACTGTAAAAATCCCTGAATAAATCGTTAATTATATCAGTAAAGTAATCATCATCCAAAGCATTCAAACAGCATTGGATAAATGCAATTCTTTAATATTCGAACATCATAATTCACACAAGGGTGATCACTTCATGGCCACAGACATAGAACAAAAGGTAATGGAAGCAAAAATGGCATCCATCGTACTTGCAAGTGTAGACACTCAGACAAAGGATAACGCTCTGGAAGCTATGGCAAAAGCACTTGATGCCAATCGTAACAAGATACTGGAAGCGAACAAAGCTGATCTTGAAGAAGCTGAAAGGATGAAAACCGAAGGCAAGCTTTCACAGGCACTTGTCGATCGCTTGAAAGTGACCGACCCCAAAATCGATGGAATGATCGGTGGTATACGGGATGTTATAAAGCTGGAAGACCCATCCGGCAGGACAATAAAGACCCTTGAACTCGATAAAGGACTTGATCTCTATCAGGTCAGCTCCCCGATCGGCCTCATTGGAGTTATTTTTGAATCCAGACCCGATGTGGTACCACAGGTCATGTCCCTTTGCCTTAAAAGTGGTAATGCAACAGTGTTCAAAGGTGGAAGTGAAGCACTGAACTCGAACCGTATCATATTCAATATACTTGTAGAAGCTCTGGAAAGCACCCAGGGAATACCAAAAGGTGCATTCCAGCTAATGGAAACAAGAGAAGAAGTAATGGACATTCTTGCTCTTGACGAATACATCGACCTTCTTATCCCACGTGGCTCTAACGACTTCGTGAAGTTCATACAGGACAATACCAAGATATCAGTATTGGGACATGCAGATGGTATCTGCCATGTATATGTTGATACTGACGCTGACCTGAACAAAGCCTATGATGTCTGTTTTGACTCAAAGGTACAATATCCTGCAGTATGTAACGCAATGGAAACCCTGCTCATAAACAGGGAGATAGCCGAAGATTTCCTGCCCGAGATGATAAAAAGATATGAGGAAGCAGGAGTTGAGCTTCGTTTTGATGAAGGATCATACACCATAGCAGAAGAACTTGGCAGCGCGAACATTGCAAAAGCAACCGAAGATGACTGGAAGACCGAATACAACGACTTCATCCTCTCTATCAAGCTCGTGGATTCAATTGAAGAGGCTATTGAACACATCAACAAGTATGGTTCACACCATACAGATGCGATCATCACCGAGAACAAAACAAAGAGAAAACAGTTCATAGCCCTTATCGATTCATCCAGTGTAATGGTGAACGCATCCACAAGATTCGCAGACGGATTCCGTTATGGAAAAGGAGCAGAGGTCGGGATCAGCACCAACAAGATACACGCCCGCGGTCCTGTAGGAATGGAAGGACTTGTAATTTACAAATATGTGCTTCTCGGAAATGGTGACAAGGTCGCAACCTATGCAGGAGACACTCCAAGACCATTTACACACAAAGAACTTGACAGCAAGCTCTCCGACATTATCAACGAATGATGATAAAAAGCATGTGAGGTAGCACTTTGACCAATAGAAAAGAGATATTAGGTGATGCCGAAAAGATCGTTATTAAGATAGGCACGACCTCCATAAGCAGGGAAGATGGCAGTCTTAATAACGAGTTCATGGATACGATAGCATCACAGGTATCTGAGCTGCATAGAGCCGGAAAACAGATAATACTGGTAAGTTCCGGTTCCATAGGAATAGGTATCGAAATACTCGATCTTGGATGTCGCCCGAAAGAGATACCCGTACGCCAGGCTGCCGCTGCTGTGGGGCAGGGAGTCCTCATGCAGCACTGGACAGAAGCATTCCAAAAATATGGTTTGAATGTAGCACAGATCCTGCTAACATACGATTCATTCACCAACCGCCTGACCTACCTCAACCTCAGGAACAGTATTTCCACTCTTTTGAGCTATGGGGTCATCCCCATAATCAACGAGAACGATCCCATCTGCGTACATGAGATAGAAGCAACCCTTGGGGATAACGATAAACTTTCAGCGATGGTCGCCAGCAAGATGGAAGCAGACCTGTTAATACTCTTTACAGATATCGATGGCCTTTATGACAAGAATCCAAAAAGGCACGATGATGCAGTTCTGCTTAGGACCGTTGAAGAGATAACCCCCACCATCGAAAGCTATGGCGGAAACCCGACCAGCATGAAAGGTGTCGGAGGCATGAGGACAAAGATAGAGGCCGCCAAGATCTGCAATATGTCAGGCTGCTACATGGTTATCGCAAACAGCAATGTCAATAAAGGTATCCGAAAAATACTGGATGGCGAAGAGATAGGAACCCTGTTCCTCACCAATCAGTTCGTACTCAAGAATCGCATACGTTGGATAATCCTTGCCAGATCATCGGGAACCATCGTAGTAGATGACGGTGCAAAGGAAGCATTGACAAAGAGAATGAGTCTACTTCCCTCAGGAGTTCTCGATATTGCGGGTACTTTTGACCGAGGTGACATTGTAAAACTTGAATGTGACGGTTTTGTTTTCGGTAAAGGGATAACGGATTACACATCCGAAGAACTGAAAGCTATCAAAGGAAAACAGACCAACGAGATAGCAGATATACTCGGATACAAGAACTATGATCATGTGGTTCAAAAAGACAATATTGGCCTGTTCAAATGAACGTTCGTCTTAAATAAACATGCATTGTTTCAACAACAATAATGTCAGGTAATTGAACGACCATAACCTTATTATAATTTTTATTTTATTGTAAGCACCCATAGAGACAAAAACCAAAGGTGCAGTAATGAAAATAGGGGAAAACGATAATCGCATTGAGAAGAAGCCAAAGATATTGATAGCGGAAGCTGACGAAAGGGAAGCAGAAGCATTGATCTCGCACTTACCCCCAAATTATGACATCATAAGGGCCGTAAATGGAAGTGAAGCGGTCATGATCACAAAAGAGCAACTTCCCGACCTTGTACTTTTGAACAGCAACTTACCCGAAATAGATGGCCATGAAGTATGCAGAATTCTCAAAGGAGAAGAAAGCAACAATATTTTACCGGTCATTATGATAACTTCTATAATGGACGATGACGAAAAAACAAAAGCCATCGAATCGAAAGCTGATGATCTTCTCGTAAGGCCATTGGACGTCCTTGAACTTACAACAAGAGTACGATCCCTGCTCCGCATGAAGGGACTTCACGGACAACTCATCAAAGAAAGAGATCAGGCACAAAAATACGTAGATGTTGCCGGTTCGATCATCGGAGTTATAGGCAAGGACCTGAAGGTCACACTTGTAAACCAGAAAGCATGTGATGTTCTCGGATATCCTAAAGATGAGATCATCGGAAAGAACTGGTTCGATGCATTCCTTCCAGCATATATCAGAGAAAGGATAAAAGAAGGATATATGGGAGTTCTTGAAGGCGAACTGGTACCACCGGAATATTCAGAAAAGCCCATTATCACCAAAACAAATGAGGAGAGACTGATATTCTGGCATGATGTCGTTCTAAGGGATGAGGAAAACAATATAGTCGGCACCATCAGTTCTGGTGATGATATAACCGAAAGGAAGATCGCAGAAAAGGCAATGGAAGAAGCAAATCGGGAATTAGAGCTTCTTGACACCATAAAGGACCAGTTCCTCACGAACCTGAACCATGAACTTAGAACGCCCCTCATTTCAATAAAAGGATTTACCGAACTTATGTTGAAAGAAGATATGGGGCCTATAAATGATGCTCAGAAAAATGCCATTGATGCTGTTCTAAGAAATTCAGACCGATTAAGGAACTTGGTGGAATCATTACTCTATGTAAGCGGAGAACACACAAAGAACATAAGATACAATATGGTTCCGCTTTGCCCCACGGCCATCATCGAAGAGATAATTGAAGACCTTAGCGTTGCAATAAAGAAAAAAGGACTTACTATCGAAACAGATATCCAAGAGGACTTGCCCATTATACAGGGAGATACAGACCGTCTCAAAAGGATGATAAACCACCTTCTGGACAATGCGATCAAATTCACCCCCGAAGGTGGAAAGATAACAGTTTCTGCACTCAGTGACAGTGAATCGATAATTGTAACTATTGAAGATACAGGAATTGGCATCCCTAAAGAACTTCTATCGAACATCTTCAGCCGATTTTATCAGGTAGACGGCTCCACAAGAAGAAAGTATGGAGGAACCGGAGTGGGACTGCACATATGTAAAAAGATAATTGAAGCCCACAATGGTTTAATATCCGTATCAAGCAAGATCGAGGAAGGCACTATTTTAAGAGTGAAACTGCCAATCTGAATCGACAGTTCATCCTTTGAATTAATAATAGAATAGCAATGCATTGCCTGCAAACATTATAAATATAATCGGGTCGGACTGATTCTGATGAAAAAGGAAAGAACAGTAAAGTTGGCCCTGGCCCTCCTCAGCATCATTATTCTTGCAGCTGTATTGAGTTATGCATTATTACCTTATATCAATGCATTTCTGGCAGCATTTATCCTATATGTTATATTCAAACCAGTCTACTGTTTACTGACAGAACGTATTAAACTGAAAAAAAATGTATCCGCCATCTTGGTAATGATACTTTCAATGATACTGGTAGTATTACCCCTATACTACGTGTTCACCCTGATAATAGGGGAAATAGAAGTAGTAATAAACAGCATTACCACAAATATCAGTTATGTGGATATCACGAATAATTTTGATATCATGAAGAATATTGGCTACATAAATGAAATTGCACCTGACATCGATATTCAGGGCAAGATAGTCAGCCTCGTATCCACCATAGGTTCATACCTTAGCAAGTATCTCATAGGAGCAGTACAGAATATTAGCGGGCTTCTAATATCAGGCACCATCATGTTTTTCTTGCTATATTATCTGTTCACATCCACCAATACTGATGTTAGTAAACAACTACAGGACATCATACCCTTTAGTAAAAGGAATACAAATAAACTTCTGACCGAGATGAAAAATATCATCCAGTCCACACTCATTGCCACACTTTTGATAGCCGTTCTTCAAGGGACGATCATAGGGATCACATTCTATGCTGTTGGTATAAGCGGAGTAGCCCTCTGGGCAGCTGTCACCACAGTACTGTCATTCCTACCAGTCGTAGGAGCCCCTCTTGTCTGGGTGCCAGCAGTCCTGTTCAAGCTCGTGACACAGGATTATGTTGCAGCCTTAGTGATCCTTATAGCAGGAATTGCCCTCAGCAACATTGACAATGTGTTAAGACCCTACATACAGAAAAAAGTAGGTGCAATGCATCCATTTGTATCATTGCTTGGCATCTTTGTCGGTATCTACCTCTTCGGACTAGTAGGCATCGTTGTGGGACCACTGCTAATATCAGCATTCCTATTGTTACTGAAAATGTTCAATGAAGAATATGTTCAGGATTGAAACAGAAAAATTAAATGTTAGGCTTTACCTAAAGCCTTTTTAGCTTTTTTGATCCTTCCAACAACTACCTGTTTCAAAACATGTGATACCGGTGTTCTTTTCCCACCCGGTCTGACCTTACCGTTACGTATGGCCTCAAGCGCCGACTCAAGCGTCCTATCCGTAGCATCGATATCAGTATATGAACAGCCAACCATCTTCGCCTCATGTGAATCACTTCCCCCAACCTGTGGAAACCCTAAACATCCTGTGACCTTCCTGGCCTTGTTATTGGCAAATCCAGTCACACATCTGGAATTCAATACTTCCACTGCATCAGCATCCAACCCATCCACATAACCAATTCCATGCGAGGTTACCTTAAAAGGATGAGGGATTATCACAACAGCACCAAGTTCCCTTGCACGTTCAATAGTTTCCTCAGGGGTCATGCCTGATTCAATGTCCCCTTTCGGGTCAAGCACAAGGATATGACCCTTAGAAGAAGTTACCTCTATACCAGGAATAACAATTATATCAGAATTAGTCTCCTTTGCCAGACGAGAACAAACAAGACCCCCCTCACGGGTATCATGGTCGCAGATCGCCACACCATCAAGACCGTTAATTTTCGCATATTCAAGAATAGAAGCAGGATCGGAATTACTGTCCTTTGAAAAACAGGAATGCACGTGAAGATCAAAACGCATGTATAGAAGGCTGTTCTCTAAACTTATAAACTTTTTGAAGAAAAGAAAGCGAACGGGACTAAGGATTCAATTAAATCATAGTTTGTGGTGGTACTTTGGGGGTTTGGAGGAAAACCCGTTCGCATTTGATAGAACGATCTCTTATAATATAAACGTTTCGTGTGAACACGAACGAATTGTAATTATCCCATAAACCCATGATCATCAATATTAAATTTACTGACTTTTTGTAATATCTCTTCCCGGGCCTCGATATCCAGAACGATCTGTTCGCCGTAATCGATGCTATGGACTATACCTTCATCATAAAGCCATGACACCATAGAAAGACTCTCTTCGGACATATCCAAAGCGATCCGGGAACGATCCCAATGAGGCAGATTCTCATAGATCTTATCTACAAGCGCTTCAAAACCGTCACCCGAACTTGCAGAGATGAGTACAGGATGAGGTGCAAGATAACTTATCGCATCAACTTTCCTTTTGAGATCATCAGGATCTACCATATCGACCTTATTCAGAACAGTAACTATTTCCACACCTTCGATACGCTTCCAGAAAATGTCATGACTTACCACAAGCTTTTGCCTTATTACCTCTACAGGATCACTCATATCCACCACAAGGAGGATAACGTCCGCAAGAAATATCTCATCAAGGGTGGACCGAAATGCATCGACCATCCAATGAGGAAGGTCCTCAATAAAACCAACTGTATCAGTAAGAAGCACACGCCTCTGATTTATTGAAAGGGAACGTGTAGTAGGGGACAATGTCGTGAAAAGCATGTCTTCAACTTCAGTCCCTTCCTTCACAAGCGACTGGAAAAGAGTGCTTTTGCCTGCATTCGTATAACCTGCCAGAGCAACGAGGGAAAAACCCCTTTCATGTCTGAAAGAGCGAAGGGACTCACTGCTCTTACAAGAACTATGAAGTTCGTTCCTTATCCTGACTATCCTTTTCTTAACGTCCTGCTCGTAGGAATCCTCATAGCCGCCCAGACCCATAAACCCAGGACGTTCGTCCTTTTTAAGCAAAGAAACTATGGATTTTGCTTTTGGCAACTCATACTGCAACCTTGCAAGTTCCACCTGTAATTTTGCACGCCTTGTGGTAGCCCTTGAGGCAAATATCTCAAGGATCAGATTGAACCTGTCAATTACCTCACATTTGCAGGTCTCAGAGATATTATAGATCTGCGTAGTTGACAATTGGTGATTAAAAATAACTTTTTCAGCACTTGATACCTCCACAAACACCGCCAGCTCATCGACCTTCCCCCTGCCTACCTGATACTTGCGGTCAGGATAACGCGTCTGTGTCAGCACACCCACTACACTGTAATGTGCAGCTCTTGCCAATTCCTTAAGTTCGGCAAGCTTTCTCTCATTTGCACCATGATCAGCACCAGGCTCATTTCTCTGTACAAGGATTACTTTTTTCATGATCGACCTTTTACTATTTTCAGACTGACATTCAAAATCACTTGATATCGAGCTCTTTCATAAGAAGTTTTCTGGAACTTAAGGAAATATGATGTGCAAACTCTATCGCCAGCCTTTCACTCAAGGATTCCTGATATTTGACATCCCGAGAGAACATTTTCTTAGACATCCATTCAGGCCTATTATATAGATCGCCCTTCTCAACAATAATCGATCCAGGGAAATCGATCTCTGAAACAGTTACCTCGATAATACTTACGATATCGAGTACAGCAGGGGGATTATGACTTAAAAATGGTTTAATGGCGATCTGTGAAATTGATTCGATGTGACTGGCAGAAACCTCCAGAGCAACCGCAGCACAAACCATATAATATCCATCTTTTATCTTATGTCTTCCAGAGATATCGACCGCTATAATAGAGAACATTCTGACACTCACAATTTATTCAATATAATAAGTTTTGATCAAATCAATTCCATTCAATTCCATTCAATTCTATTTAATTCTATTTAATTTCAATTTGATCGATACCAACCTACCCATAACTATTGTTTTAAGGATATATTACCCCTTTGAGAGCAAATGTGCTGTTGCCAAGACATTATTTCATGAGATCCTTCAGGTATTCCGCATCCTTGAGTATCTTAAAGCTAACAAAACCACCCACTATCAAGTTCAGGTAAAGAGTGAAAGCACGCCATGCCACTACAACAATACCTATCAGATAAACAGGTACGAATAAAGAGAATAGTGATGTTGCACCAAGTTCGGCTATCCCGCTTGAACCGGGAGTTATAGGTAGCACAAGTAAGATCATGAGAAGCACCTGTGCAGCAAAAGAAATAACAATAGCAGGTGGCTGGTTCAATCCCATGAGTATAACAGGGACCATTGCAAATTCAACTATCCAGAAAAGGATAGTATAGACACTTCCAAAGAATAGCCCTTTACGACCTTTTGTAACAAAGAAGGCCATGCTGCTATGAAAATCATCAATGACCATATCCAACTTATCTGTGAGCCTTTCAAGCCGGGAACTGTCCGCCTTCCCCGTAATTACAGCAACACGATGGATCAAATAATTAAATGCTTTCTTTGTATGATGGGGATGCCAGACCGCATATATCACTATCAGGAAGGTAAGGGACAGTAACAATTCACCTATCACTACCAGAGTGTTCAGCCCGGAGATCGAGATCACACCACGAAACAAATGCAGTGCTATCGGAGCAGAGACCAGTATCAGTACACCATCAAGCAATCTTTCTCCAAGGACTACAGCTGTTGCAGACCCCACAGGCACATTTTCCCGACCGAGCAGATGTACCCTCAATGGCTCACCGCCAATAGATGAAGGCGTAACCGATGCAAGGAAAGTACTGGAGGTCACGATCTCAACGGCTCTGGTAATAGAAACATCGAACCCAAGGAATTTACACATTGACCTTGTACGCAAGCCCCACAGGAGATAGGACAACAAGTGCAGGCATAATGCAAGTAAAAGGAACTCCGGCCTTATATTGCGAATACTTTCCAGAGTTTGAGGATCCAACGTGTAGAACATGACAGCAATAATAGATATAGTGCTAATAAAAAGAGAAATAATTAACCATTTTTTCATATTGTTCAAGTTCGATCATCCCCACAATTATGGATCAGCTTAACACAAAACTATTATTCCATATATTAGTAGTCCCATATAAGGAATTTGTTTCGATATATCGACTGGTGTTTCGATATTCGAAATATATAAATACAATACGTGCGAATACTGGCCAACTAAAAAGGATGTTTAAATAATAAAATATCTGTTTTGCCATAATTTCTGAGGAATGTCAATGGATTCCAAAAATGAAGAGAACAGCATCCCCGATAGAACTGTTAGACAGAAATGGCAGGAAATGTTGTATCATCGGGCTTATGACCACTCATTGATATCGAACTATCAACCATACGCACTTGCCGCTACTATCGTATTCGAACTTATGACCTTACAGATCGACATAGAACAGTATATCGGACTTAATCCATCCCTGAACTATGCAGACGTTATGGTGATGATAGAGGGCAACGCCGTCACATACATACAGGCTTTTGCAACCCCCTGGCTTACGTATTTTTCAGCTTTTATCTACCTGATAGGGTTTTCAGTTCTATTGATGGGAACATTCCTCATATTCGTATACAAAAAGGATGCAAAAGGCATTCAGGAATTCTCCATAGCGTTCACACTTATCTACCTGGTAGCATATCCGTTCCACATATTGTTCCCGGTATCTGTCACGAGCAACACCCTTCCGAACATGGCCCCTTTGCTTTACGGACTAGACCCTTCAATAGTTAAGATCGTGCACATATGTGACCCGACACTTGACAACTGTTTCCCCAGCCTACATGCTGCACTCTCCCTTATGGCAATGTTCATTATTCTGACGAGGACAGAGAATTTAGGATTGAAAACATTAGCGGTCTTTACGACCATAAGCGTCCAATTCACCATACTTTATCTTGGCATCCACTGGATAACAGATCTGATAGGAGGCATGATGCTGGCATTCACAAGTTATTATGTTGCAACAAGGTATCGGGAACTTATTGTCACAAGATCCGGAAAATTGATCGCTGGAAGATACGAAAATGAGGAGAGTAAACGATCATGAAGATAATGCTTTTTGTCTGCGGAGAAGGACTGGGACACACCAGCCGATGCATATCCCTTGCACAACAAATGAAAGCTTCCGGTCATGAAGTGCTCATGGGAGCATATGGATATTCAAAGGACCTTATTGAAACAAAAGGACTCCGAACGGCAGAAATGGTCCCTGAGATACAACTGGTCGGAAATTCAGGGTGTCTCGATCTTAAAAGCTCGGTGATAGCGACCATTAAAAGTGGACAATTTCTGGGAATAGGAAAAGTACACCGAATTTTAAAGGATTTCGACCCGGACATTGTGGTTTCTGACAGTTACTACACAGGCATCTTTTCGGCATGGATGAGAAAAAAACCGGTATATCTGATGGTCAACCAATCCAACATGGAAGAGTTCTTCATGGGAAAAAGCATCTTCATGAGATCCCTTGGAAAAATAACAAAGACGTTTTACAGCAGGGTATTCAGGAAAGTAGATGGAATTATCATTCCGGACTTTCCAATGCCGAATACCATTTGCAAGTATAATCTTGATTTTGAAGAAAGAGTTCTCGATTCTGTATTCTATAGTGGACCACTTGTTGTGAAGAAGTACAAGGAAGTACATGAAGCGGAGCTTACGAGACCACACGTACTGTCGACAATCGGAGGATTCGGATACAGGGAGCCATTATTCCACAAGGTTATCGAAACTGCCAGACTTGACCGAAATATCAGTTATACGCTCTTATCCGGACCAAGTATCAATCCCGATAAATTTACAGATCTGCCGGAAAACGTCACGATAATGAAATTCATCGATGATCAGTTCCCATTGTCATCGTACCTGGAGGGCATAGTATGATGATGGAAGCATTATCTTTTGGTGTGCCCATTTTATCATTTCCTGATATGGGACACAGTGAACAGGAGAACAATGCAACATCCCTTGAAGAGGAAGGATGCGGAAAACGCCTTGATTATTCCATATCTCCCGAAAAGCTTCTTGACCATATCCATCAGTTAATAGAGGATGATGCTTACAAAGAAAAGGCACAGTATTTACGCAGTCTTTCCCATGCACTTAATGGACCTGAAGCCATTACAGAAATGATAGGATCAAAGCATATGGAACAGGGTTCACAAAGGATATCATAAGTCTATTTTGATATTTTTGAGTGGAAAAATTGGGATAAAACAAAAATAGCAGTTTGAGGGACAATAAATGCAATCAAATAACCAAAGATCTGTTATTTTAAAAGAATTCTTCAGAAAAAGTGTGCATATTGTATCAGTAGCTATTGTTCTTATCTATTATTACATGGGAAAAGAATTCACACTTGATTTTTTGACACTGGTCCTTTGCTGTATCTTACTAATAGATTATTTTCGGGTAGAAAAAGAATTGAAGATCCCGATAGTTTGGAAACTTTATAGATCAAAGGAAAAGGACAAACTGAGTGGAACTGCATATTTTTTGATTGGGAGTATTATCGCCATAAGTGTTTTCTCAAAAGAAGTTGCAGCTGCAGCAATACTAATGACGACTTTTGGTGATAGTGCAGCAGCCTTGGTAGGAATACGTTACGGCAAGCGGTGGATAAAAGGCCTTCCGGATAGGGCATGGGAAGGTGTGTTCTCTGAATTCTTTGTGAACCTGGTCATTGGTTATTTATTCCTTTCAAATTGGATAGTGGCTTTAACAATGGCTTTGGTAGCTACAATAGTTGAAACTTTGATATACAAATTAGATGATAATCTAATTATACCACTATTTTCAGGTCTTGCTGGTCATCTTGCTTTAATAGCATATTCTTCATTATGACGAAATCAATGTATGACCTAAAATACAATTGAATAAAGTCATTTATTTAATATCAAAGCATATGAACCAAAGATCACAAAAGAGATTATAAGTATTACAACATATTAGACCAAGCTTTTACATTCCATGTTTTCAGTGGTGTATTGAATGATGATCCCAGAACCGATCGAGAATGAAGTAAAGTTGCTTGGAGGCACAGAAGGTATCGCCCTTAGAATAGCGAGCGAGGATAAACTTGCGGAACAAAGCGCTATACATCATGCACTATCTTCGACCATACGATTGAAAATACTTAGCCTCGTTCTTGTGCAGCCTCTTTGTGTCTGCCTCATCAAAGAGATAATGAAGATGTCAGATTCCAAATTGTCATACCACCTTTCGACCCTTGTGGACAGCGGACTCATTAGAAGAGAAAAGAAAGGGAACTGGATAATCTACCACCCTACCGAAAAAGCGGAAAAGTATAAGGTGGAAGTATAAGGAAGATATGAAATTAAAATATGAAATAGAACTATGAGGTCAAGCCATAGGCTCGATTTCCTTTTTTACATTGGGTATCCCGTATTTTTTGATCAATAAGTAGAATTTTGATCACAGATATTAGAACAGCAATTCGAATAGGCTGTGCCATAACAAAACCTAAGAAGTAGATGATGGATAAGCTGAATGGGCCTAACCGGATTTGAACCGGTGATCGCCCGGTTATGAGCCGGGCGCTCTAACCTGACTAAGCTATAGGCCCGCGCAAAAAAGATACGAATGAGCGCCGCCAACAGGGCTCGAACCTGTGACATTCTGGTTAACAGCCAGACACTCTACCAACTGAGTTATGGCGGCACTTGATGGCGCTTCAACGCACGATTCCTCATAATGCACTTATCGGATTTAAACCTTTTGTTTGAGAGCGTCAAATGGACTGCAACAGGCTTGAATTTTGCCCAAATATGCGGCAAATAAATGGAAAAGGTAGTTTCAAGCTCCACAATATTCGCCATATATGAATATAGGTGCCCCACAATTGCGGCATTTATGCTCCGGAGTAAGATTATTATCCCGCACATCGAAGACACCCCGCACAATGACAGGCTCACCACAGGAGGGGCAGAAGGTATTCTCATACTCATGACCGAACACATTGCCAATATAGACATATTTCAATCCCGCCTCCAATGCGATTCGGTGTGCCGTCTCGAGGGTCTCAACGGGAGTTGGAGGAAGATCTTTCATTTTATAGTGTGGCTGGAACCTTGTGAAATGAACAGGCGTATCCTCACCCAGGTTCTCAAACACCCATTCGGACAGCTCACGCAACTCATCCTCAGAATCATTCAACGTGGGAATGACAAGGTTTACTACCTCAACGTGCATCCCAAGTTCCCTCGCAAGTTTTGCAGACTCCAGAACAGGTGCGAGCCGGGCACCCACAACTTCCTTATAGAATTTTTCTGAAAAGGCCTTGATATCCACCCTGAAAGCATCAAGATAAGGCGATATGTGTTCCAATGCCTCAGGTGTGATGTAACCGTTGGTCACATAGACCGTATCCAGCCCAGCCTCTTTTGCAAGCTTTGCAGAATCATAGGTATATTCATACCATATAGTAGGCTCATTATAAGTCCATGCTATCGACCTACATCCCGTAGCAACAGCCCGATCTATGGCCTGTTCGGGAGTTATTTCAATTGAATTTGCCTCATCAAGACCTACCTGTGAAATTGTCCAGTTCTGACAGTGTTTGCACCTGAAATTGCATCCGATGGTCCCCAAAGAATAAACGGATGAGCCTGGATTAAAATGGAACAGTGGTTTTTTTTCGATCGGATCGACAGCTTCACTGGAAACCGTAGCATAGATCAAAGAATAAAGAGTACCATCACGATTCTCACGCACCCCACAAATACCGGTCTTGCCCTTAGATATCCTGCAACGATGATTGCACAGGCTACACCGTACTTTCCCGTCTTCCAGCTTTTCATAGAACATTGCTTCTTTTATCATCTCATTCCCCAAGACTACATTAGAGTTGATGGTTGAAAAAGATTATTGAAGAGTTTGACCTCATCCTCAACGGCATCCATACTGAATAAAATAGAACTAATGAAACAATAGCTTAGAGATACGATAAATATATCCAATAAAATTTGCCTTAACAAATAAAAAAGATAATAAAAATAAGACGGTCCCCTTGAGCTAAAGGGGACACTAACCTTCGATCAGATCAATAATTTCGGGTTACCATATAATCTGCAACAGCGAGAAGAATGTTCTTTGCTTCGGAATCACCAAGGACATCAAGCATTTTCTTACCCCTCTCAAGTGTTTCTGTGGAAAGGTCCTGTGCATATTTTATTGAACCCGAGCCTTCGAGAATAGAAACCGCTTCATCGATCTGTTCCGGAGAAACTGAACCGCCCTTGCCGAATATATCCAGTTCGACACCATGGTTGAGTGCATGGATAGCTATCAGAGTCCTCTTTCCTTCAATGAGATCACTACCTCTGACCTTGCCGAGGATATCTTCAGGAGTTACCATATCGATGACATCATCCTGTATCTGGAAACTGATCCCAACAAGACGACCGAACTCATACATAGCATCAGCAACCTCATCGGAAGCTCCTCCCAGAAGTGCACCTACTTTAGCTGCTGCACCGTAAAGCACCGAGGTCTTCTTTTCGACCATTTCAAGATACTCTTCTTCTGAAACTGTATCGCGTTTCTCAAAATCGATATCCATCCACTGACCTTCGCATATCTCGGTGCAGGTCTTGGAAAGAAGTGCAACACATTTCAGAATGCTTCCAGGATCTTTTTCCATTACGGAGAGGATCTCAAAAGCTTTTGAATAAAGAGTATCTCCTGCAAGGATCGCGCCTTCGCTTCCCCACTTTACATGGACAGCAGGCATTCCGCGTCTTACATCGTCATTGTCCATGATATCATCATGAACAAGGGTGAAATTGTGGACCAGTTCCAGTGCAACGGCTGCCGGAATAACTGACATAGGGTCACCGCCGACAGCTTCCGTGGAAAGCATAAGGACCGCTGGGCGAAGACGTTTACCACCTGCATCCGGTAAATATCTCGAAGCTTTATAGAGCTCTTCCGGATGTGAGATCGGAAGTAATTCTTCTATACCTTTATCAACATATACACTTCGTTTTTTTAGCTCATCCATAAGATCCATATGATCACACCCGATTTAATTTAAATAATCATTCTTCAATATACAGTTCTTCACCATTTCTAAGCATGTGGACCGTATCACCAAGGATATAGCCTGCATCTTCCGCCATTTCAATATAAGCACTGTGCATACCGATGTGTCCGTGTGCAGGGATCACATGTTCAGGATTGATCATCCTCAGAAGTTCCCAGTGGTCTTCACGGTAAGCGTGACCTGAAACGTGCACATCATCATAGATACGGGCACCCTTCATCTTAAGCTTGGTCTCGAGTGCATAGCGGTTTGCTTGCGTCATAGGGCTTGGTATAATATTTGCAGAGAATATTATACGGTCACCGGATTCAACTTCAAATGGTGTGTCACCACTTGCAACACGTGAAAGGATAGCACCTGGTTCTCCCTGATGGCCTGTAACGATAGGCAAGTATTTTTCTTTGCCTTCTGACATGATCTTCTTGAAAGCCCGGTCGATGTCCTTACGTTTACCATATATCTCAACATTTTTCGGGAAATCGATATATCCCATGTTCTTTGCAGTTACCACATATTTGTCCATGGAACGTCCCATGAGTACAGGGATACGGCCCATCTCTCCTGCAACCTGAATGATAGAGTTGATACGTGCAATGTGAGATGCAAATGTAGTGACGACCATACCGACATCGGATTCCTCGGTACCCAGGAGTACATCGCGCACCATATCATGAGCGATCTTTTCTGATGGGGTCTTACCTTTGCGGTCTGCATTGGTACTCTCCACGATCATGCATATGACACCTTCCTTTCCAAGCTCCCTGAGCCTTTCAAAGTCAGGTGCCTCACCAAGTGTTGGTGTGCGGTCAAGCTTGAAATCGCATGCGTAAAGAACAGCACCTACAGGTGTATGTACTGCAACGAACACCGCATCGATGATACTGTGCTGTACACGGATAAGTTCAATGGAAACATCATCATTTATCTGATAGGTGCCACCAGCCTCTATCGGAATGATCTTGTTCTTGACACCGAACTTACGTTCGGATTCTATCTGCTGTTTTATAAGGGCTGCTGTATAAGGCGTACCGATGATAGGAGCAGTGTATCTGTGAGCAAGTTTTGGTATTGCACCGATGTGGTCAAGGTGACCATGTGTACAAACAATAGCAGCAACGTTGCCGTTTACCTGCTTCATGATCGTGTCGTCAGGTATTGCACCCATTTCTATAAGCTCAAGGGAATGCATCTTATCAATTTCTACATCCTCATGGATCTGGACCCTATCTAATCTCAGGCCCATATCAACGATAATGATGTCTTCGTCAACTCTTATAGCAGTCATATTACGACCCATTTCGTTATAGCCGCCTACTGCTATGATTCCAATATCTGTCATATAATTCCTCCAATTTATCTGTATTTTCTAATTCAATGATAACTTTTGGTCATCTTGACCAAAAAATGACTGTGAATTTCGGCTTTAGTAAACCTATCAAAGGTCAGACCTTATGTCAAGGTCCTTTGGATCAAAACCACGCTGTGTGATGTATTCTTTTGTCCATCCGGTTACAGTGACATTTGAACTTGTACGAAGCTCATTGATATTACCACATCCGCAAAGGAACATTGCGACCCTCAGTTCATTGAGCATCTTTGACAGGCTTGAGACAACCTCATCCGCTCCAATGAGCGCTGGCCCCACAAAAGGAAGGGCTGCACTTGCAGCATACGCACCAAGAGAAAGGGATTTTGCAATATCGAGACCTGTTCGCACACCACCCGTTGCCACCACGGGAACAAAGCTTCGGCATTCGAGAACACTGGAAACAGTAGGTATACCGAAGTCCCAGTAGAGATTGCCCAGATCCTCGGAAATTACATCGCCGCTATCATGTGCCCTATATACTTCCACACCTGACCAGCTTGTACCTCCGACACCACCCACATCAATTGCACTTACACCTGCTTCTTTCAACAATGCTGCATCTTCTTTTGAGATACCAGCACCAGTCTCCTTCGCGATAATCGGGACATTGAGAGAACAGACCTCTTCGATCATTTCGAGTACACCTGTAGCGTCTCGATCACCTTCAGGCTGTATCGCCTCCTGAAGGAAATTCAAATGTACTGCCAGAGCATCCGCATCCAGCATATCAATGAGCTTCTCCATTGCTTCGATACCATATTCCTTAATCTGGGCTGCACCTACATTTCCATAAACGAATGCATTTGGTGCTTTATCACGGACCACACTGAAAGAACTTTCCTGTTCAGGGTCCTCGATCGCAGCCCTTTGACTTCCCACACCGATCCCGACACCCAATTCCTCAGCAGCTTCCGCAAGAGCGGCATTTACCGGAGTTGTGTCTGGATGCCCACCTGTAATAGATGCTATAAGGAATGGAGCCTTCAATGATTTGCCTAAAAATTCGGTGGACAGATCGATCTCATCCATATGTATCTGTGGCAATGCCTTGTGAATAAGCATAACATCATCGAATCCGGATGTTACGTTCTTGGCTTCCACTGGACGTTTTGCACAATGTTCAAGGTGCTCGATCTTTCTCTTGGATGTACTCAAATCTATCAAACCTGTTAATGTATTATTATGAATCTTTTATTGCAGTACCGATGTTCTCACCATTTAGAAAACTCGACACGCTTCCCACTACGGTTGCATTGAATATATAGGAGGTTATACTTGATGTTTTGCCAAGTTCCAGCATTTCAAGCACTTTTCCAAGCATTCCACCGGTCACATCAGTTCCAGCCGAACCACCGATATACGCCTTTACCTCATCGAAATTCTCTGCAGTGATCACAGGGATCGTCTCACCTTTATCATCGAACACACCATCTGCGGCACTCCCAACTCCAATTCTGGAAGCCTGTAACTGGGTTGCAAGATAGGGTATCACCTGATCACCGGAGATGATGGATACGCCTTTTACCTCATCCATTACAACATCACCGTGCAATACCGGAACAAGCCCTTTCTCAAGCATCAACCTGATACTTCCGAGATACATGTCCGAGATGCGACCGTTCTTTGCGACCGTACAACACATTGGATGTACTGATATCGCATTCACACCTTCATCATTGAGAATTCCAACTACGATACGGTTCAATGCTTTTACTGCATTGTGAGTGACAACAGCCCCTTCCGCATGGAAGCCTTCCGTAAGGGCATATCGTTTTGCTTGGGGGTGACCGTAAGAACCTGCACCATGCACAATGATAAGTTTACCTTCAAAACCAGATATTTCACGTGCTATCCGGATTATCTCTTCTTCCCAGCTTATCGGTAATGACGCTGCCGCCTATCTTCAATATCGTAATCCCGTTATTTGAGTTCACTGGCATTCCACCTTGACACCTACATCTGTCGCATTGGTCACAACAACTTCCCCGCCAGCCATACTGATCGCCTCTGCCACCGAATCTACATTCTCACGCGGAGATATAGCGACCATACAACCACCGCCACCTGCACCGGTTATCTTTGAACCATACGCACCATTTTCACGTGCAGCGTAGATAAGGGAACACAGTTCAGCACAACTTACACCAATAGCATCAAGCAGACCCTGATCGATATTCATAAGTTCGCCAACAGAAACATAGTCCCCATCGTTCACAAGATCTTCACCAATAACAGACAGCTTTCCAATGGATGATAATACAGGTCCCACAACATCAGGGAACCTATTATTAAGATCAGCCACATTACCCACGAGTTCTTTTGTGGATGAGAATATATTTGTGTTACCTATAAGGATCCCACAATCAATAAGCTCAAGTTTTTTACGCTGTGGTATCAGAACCACGCCACCCATGGTACATACATACGTATCTGTGGAACTTGCTGCACCCTGTATCTTCTGCTCGACCTCATGCCCCATCTTTGCGATATCATCCAGTTCAAGTCCGAGGTCCAGCAAAGTATCCATTGCCTTGATCGTAGCCACAGTAACTGCTGCAGAAGAACCTAGCCCGGAGCCTACCGGAATATCAGAACTTATGCGCAGGTCCACCCCATCAAATGATGAGATCTCCTGAAAGCGTTCGAGGACAGCTGAAACATAAGGATGGACTTCAAAATCGAGACCCGTGGTCCCAAGGGATGAACTTATGGTGATCGTGTCCGCAGGAGATACGGTAACTCTGGTACGAATATCCACTGCACAACAAATGGCAGGCTCTCCATAGACCACTGCGTGTTCACCGAACAGATATACTTTACCAGGTGCAGAACAGGTGATCATGATAATGTCTCCTTTAGATGATCATTTTACAATGATGGCAGCATACCCTACAACCATCGGATCCCCAGTAACATCCCCACTGGTACCATATTTGACCAGCTCGGTGTTCTTAGCACCACATTCCTTTGCAGCTGTCAACATTGCTGTTATTGGACCGTATCCGCAAGCTGTGATGTCTTTCTCGTACTTTCTCCGATAAATTTCAGGTACGTCCATATCAAGAATGGCATCAATAAGATAATTGTCAGACTTTTCAGCTTTTTCCTGAAGTACATAATGTGAAAGATCACTTGATGCAATGAATACGACCTTTTTACCCGATTCCTTTACAGCACGAGATACTTCCAGACCTACCTCGACAGCAGTATCTTCATCCTGCATCCCCATGCAAATTGGCAGGACCTTAAAATCGCTTCCGAATCGGTATTGTAGGAAAGGTATCTGCACTTCCACAGAATGCTCATATCGGTGGGCAACTTCATCCATATCGATAATGGACCCTGCAAGCAGTTTGCCCAGTTCCCTATCAGTCTCGACATCTCCGAAAGGTGTATTCCAGACATCCTGGGACATTGCGACCGGAGAACCATATCCTGTATGGTTTGGTCCAAATATCACGTATGTGTCTGCTTTCGGAAGCCTTGCAAAAGCATGTGCTGCAACCGGACCGGAATAGACATAACCTGCATGTGGAACCACTGCACCTATCACGTCTTCAGACTTTATCTCAAGACCATGAAAGCATTTCACGATTTCTTTACGCAGTGCCTTTGTGCTCAGCGGATAGAACTGCCCTGCAACTGTTGGTTGTCTCATACTACTGTTCCCCCTGTTACAAACGGGATATATTATGTATGAGTGAGGTTAGGAAAAATGAGAACAGGTCAATTAAAGACCTGTTTCAAATTCACTTGCTTCATAGTTGAAAGGAATATCCCTTTCGTTTGCGATCTCTCTTGCCAGAAGCCAATATACGAGGGAAAGTGCTTTTCTACCCTTGTTGTTGGTTGGAATAACAAGATCTACATTGGAGGTCATGTTGTTAGTGTCACAAAGTGCAACAACAGGAATACCTACATTTACAGCTTCCCTGATGACCTGTGCATCTCCTGCAGGATCGGTCACAATTACTACATCTGGCTCAAAGAAACCTTCCTGGACAGGGTTTGTAAGACTGCCTGGAATGAACCTACCGACCTTTGAAACTGCTCCAACTGACTTTGAGAACATAGTTGCTGGATACTGACCATACTGACGTGCGGATACGACAAGTATTCTGGATGGGTCATACTTTGAAAGGAAATGTGCAATAGATCTGATCCTGTCATCAGTTGACTGTATGTCGAGTACGTAAAGTCCATCTGTCCTTACACGGTAAACGAACTTCATCATGTTCTGTGTCTTCTGCTGGGTACCAATGTGTACACCTGCTGCCAGATACTCATCTATAGGGACAAGTGATGTGGACTCTGTGGACTCTGTGTTCTCTGCTGCTGCGCTTGTTTCAGCTGTAATCTCAATATTTTGATCCGTATTTTCCATAAATTCACCTCAGTTATCGTAAATTTCTCTTGACTGTAATAGGTATAACGCCTTTCTCAAATTCAAGTGTAGCTAGATATAATGCGTCAGTGCTATCGTCTTCGACCAATATGGGTGCTTCCATTGCAATCTGAAGTGATCTTGCCCCTATGATCCTTGCACGTTCATACCTAGTGTATTTCTCATTGCTCAATTAATCACCCTTATTAAAAAATCATTAATGAAATATTTTGAACAAACATAGTCAGACGATATTATATATTAACAAATAATCAAATCCAGAAACAGTATTCATTTGGTTTCGTTCTGACTTATTAAATATATGAAAGTGTTATTCGGAATCCCTCCGAATGTGGTTATCGATCTTAGTGAAGGCTGATATTATCAGTTAGCCCAAAATGGGCCAATGGAACCGCTGAGATCGGTCCTCAGGTGCCGGTTTATTTCGCACAGATTCCAATAAAGGGCTGTGGCCCGAACACCAAAAGGTGCTCGGAGTACCTTGCAACCCATTTACTGATATGGAGCCATTGTGTCCACAAGCTCGACATGAGCAAGGAACATTCTCCTGCAACAGTACCTAACGAACTTCAGGTCATCGAGTACTGTAGCAGGGTCTTCTCCTTCACCTGTACGACGTTTGTACTCTTCCCAGCCTTCCGCAATAACCTTTCCACATGTGAAACAGCGAACTGGAATCATTGTAACTACCCGCCTTACCTGTAAGATTTCTGATATTTAGCACGTGCACCTGGTCCACCGAACTTCTTGGTCTCTTTCTTCCTGGCATCGTTTACCAGAAGATTCCTGTCGTATGCCATGAAAGCATCTCTGAGGTCGGTGTCGTTGGTCCACTCTACAATTCCTCTTGCGATAGCAGTTCTGATCGCATTTGCCTGGCCCATGATTCCGCCACCACTGACCTTTACATCAATGTCAAGGCCAGAAACAGCTTCGCTTGCCAGCATTAGAGGTTCGATGATCTTAAGTTTTGCGAACATAGGTTCGTAGATCTCAACAGGTTTCTTGTTGATCCTAGCTTTACCTGTTCCTGCAGAAACTGTTGCTCGTGCAATTGCAGTTTTGTTTTTACCGGACGTATTAACAACTTTAGTAGCCATGAATAAATCTCCCTTAGAATTTAGAACCTAACTTGTGGCTTACTTCGCCAATGGTCACATACTTGTTAGAACTAAGACGCGTCATTTCTGCGTTTTCGACACTAACAAATTCTGCATCCTGGTATTCATAAGGAATACCTACATACACCTTCAGGCGACCCATTGCGTCTTTGCCCCTTGCTCGTTTGTAAGGAAGCATACCCCTGACGGTCCTCTTGAGGATCCTGTCTGGTCTTCTAGGGAAGTAAGGACCGAATTCACGTGTGCCCATATTTCGAATAATGTCATATTCCTCAAAGGTAGTTACCTTTGAACCGGAGATCACTGCCTGCTCTGCATTCACAATGGAGACTTCTTCTCCTGAAAGCAACATCTTTGCAACGTTACTTGCGAGCCTGCCCATAATCAAACCATTTGCATCGATTACTGTCATTTGAAACACCTCATTGCATGATCCTTATGCCAGAACCTGCTGGATTCTCTTCCAGAATCTGTTCAATGGTCATGCACTTTCCACCAGCATTTGTGATCTTGTCAACAGCAGTTGTACTGAATGTAAGTGCTGCGACAGTTACAGCGTGACCAAGCGCACCTGCACCCAATACCTTTCCAGGTATAAGTACGAGGTCATTCTCGGCTGCATGCCTGTTGATCTTGCTCAGATTTACCTCAGCATAGATCCTGCTAGGTTTCTCGAGCCTCATCGCCATATCCCTCCAGATCGGTGCATCATTCTCACGTGCAGTATCCTTAAGCACAGAGATTAATGCAGGAATCCTTGGATTGGTTTTCCTTGTAATTTTCATTTGTGTTTTTTTACTCATAATGCCCCTCCGCAAGTTTTCTTACTCACGCAGTAATGCGTTCGAACATTTGAACACTTTCCAGTCGATAATTAACTGGAGTTGCCATAATTAAATTAATAGTACATAAAGATTGTGCGGACCCTAACCCCTCAGACAGACATCCCTGAAACCCTACCATAGACATCATCGAACAGCGGCCCCACATCACAACCCAGTTCATGCGCCACCAGCAAAGCTGCAACCTCTGCATCCAGAAGACCATCCAACGACTCTTGCTTCTGATTGATACGTGAAACGACCTCTCTCTTGTCAATCCCACTATTTGAAACAATAATGTCCATTATCATTTCAATGGTCCCCTTCTCACGGAAAAGATCAGGAGAAGGTTTGAAGCCCGCAGGAATGTCAAGAGAAGATGCATCCAGGTTCAAGACAAGTTCGCCTTCATCGAACTTCAAAATACCCGACATAATACCCTGGTCCCTCACCTTTGAAGCTTGGGCCGGAGACATCCATTTAAGATCGAAGGACAACGAAAACTCGAAGTCCTTTATCGAAAGAGAAGAAGTAGCATTCTTCTTAAAAGGCGATGCTACCACAAGAGAAAGTTCGTCCATTATGCACCACGTCTAAGCTCATCTATAATAGTATCTGCGACCCGACCGCACTCAGTCCTTTCCGGACCATCTATATGATTGATCCTCAGAGTAAGTACCTCAGACTCAAGGATGGCACGCACCAAATATGCATCACCCCTGATAGGCACACGATTGTACTTCCCATCAAGATAACTATAGGAAAGATTCACCCTGAAATCAATGATTCCCTCCGGTTCAATAGTCTCAAGGACGGAATCCACATTATCATAGTTCAGTGAGGTAAACTCCATACCATTCATAGCGATCTCAACATGTATTCCCCGCTTTGCCTGAATTCGATGTCCTTTCTTAGTAGTCGATTCGGTCACGAACATACCGAACTTACCGTCCATGCCTGCCATTACCTTCACAAAAAAGATCAGGTCTGAATAATAGCGATGCTTCTGTTCAAACTGGACTTCCCTGTGTGGGAAACGATGGTATACCCGCTTTCTCATCATATAGATACATGCCTCCGATCCAAACACGGAATGTATGCGTGGGCGATCACTGCCCACACATGAAAACAATTTTAAAGTGTAACTAATTTTGCATCAAGTATGCCATCGATGGCACGGATCTCATCAAGTATAGTCTCAGAGACCTCATTGTCAACATTAAGAGCCATGATGGTCTTACCTCCGACTTCCACACGGCCTACCTGCATACCGGAAATATTTATTTCGTTCTCGCCAAGCACTATGCAGCATGGACCAATGACGTTCGGACGATTGATGTGATTCGAAACGATCATAAAACCATGAGGAACAAGATCCACATACTGACCATCGATCATAACGATCTTTGGCTCACGACCGACCACTGCACCGGAAACGGACTTTGTGTTCGTACCCTGGAAAAGAGTGATCCTAATGGTTGAAGCATGATCTCCGGAAGTTTCGGATTTACTCTCAACTACTTCGACGTTTCTGGACTTGGCCAATGAAGGAGCGTTCACATAGTTCACAGCAGAACCAACTGCATCCTCAAGAATGCCCTTTAAAGCTGCAACAGTTACAGCCCTTGTATCCTTATCAGCGATCTCACCATTGTAAGATATCTCGATCTTATCGTAATTAGCATCAAGAAGCTGTGATGCCACACTACCCAACGTCTCAGCAAGCCCAATATAAGGAGCAAGTGTCGCCATTACTTCCGGCTTTACAGCAGGAATATTGATAGTATTACGTGCAGAGCCACCATTCAGAACAGAAATTACCTCTTCAGCAACAGATACTGCAACATTGACCTGTGCCTCTTCTGTTGATGCACCCAAATGAGGCGTTACGATCACATTATCAAGACCAAGGAAAGGACAGTCAAATGGAGGTTCACTGGTGAATACATCGATAGCAGCACCGGCGATCTTCCCATCCCTTGCAGCATCGGCAAGAGCTTCCTCATTGATAATTCCCCCACGTGCACAATTGATGACCCTTGCGGAGCTCTTCATCATATCGAACTGTGCTTTATCGAGGATATTACGAGTCTCTTTTATAAGCGGAGTATGAACTGTAATGAAATCTGCCCTCTGAGCAATATCGTCAACGGTGGTAAGTTCAACGCCCATATCCTTGGCACGGTCTTCAGTAACGAAAGGATCATAGGCCAGAATTGACATTTCAAGACCCTGTGCACGTTTTGCCACCTCAGCACCAATACGCCCCAGACCGATTACACCAAGTGTCTTGCCATTGACCTCGACACCCATGAAGTTCTTACGTTCCCATTTCTTAGCCTTTAAAGAAGCATTCGCCTGAGGGATGTTCCTTGCCATCGACATCATCATAGCGATAGTGTGTTCTGCTGCGGAGAGCATGTTACCCTCAGGAGCATTAACAACAATAATACCTTTCTCGGTAGCTGCATCCACATCGATATTATCGACACCTACACCAGCCCTACCTATGATCTTAAGATTGTCAGCAGCATCGATGACCCTTTTTGTGACCTGTGTACCACTGCGAATGACAAGAGCATCGAAACTACCGATCTTCTCTACAAGCTCGTCCTCAGAAAGACCCGTTGAAACATCAACGTCAAAATGCTCACTTAACTTTGAAACTCCTTCCTCTGATAATGAATCGCTTACCAATACTTTCATATTTAGAATCTCCGGATGTGATAATAAAATGTGATCTTATGAATAGAACATAAAAAAATGTTTAAATATGTCCATTAATGACACGTTTTGTCATTTATCTATCATAAAACACATCCTTCTAAATATAGCTAACTATACTTACGTAGCATCAGAAAAGATACATCATAGATACATCAGGACAGCATCACGTCCAAGTGCCGTAAAAAGAAAAAGGGAAAGGACATATGCCCTTCAGATATTACAATTAAGATATTTCACTGAATATGCAGTCATTACTTAATGTACAATCCACACTTACAAGAACCACGCATCTCCACATCACGAGTCCGAGCAGGACATGGACAGATGACCTTCTTATCCTTTTCCACATCCCCGGTCCTCTTCTGGCAGAAACAGTACCATTCACCATATTCACGTTTATTATTGCAGATGCCCTTGACCGCAGTCGTTATGACATCATAATCAGGGTTCAGCCTATAACCAGTGGCCTCTGCATTTTTCTTTGACTTATGATAGAATTCTTCTTCAAGTTCGCCTTCGAATTTCATTCATCATCACTTCCTTGTTTTTAATAAAAATAAATATCAGTTCGACTTCTCCAATGCAAGCTCTGCAAGCCTGCCACCGAGTTCACGGCACGCCTTAATATCATCCGCGTATGGCCTGTACTTTACCTGAAGACCCGGCTCAATTATCTCAAGCCCGGCAGACACCATCATTTCCTCAACATGCTTGACCGCGCCACCGCCCCAGCCAAATGAACCGAAAGCAACAGCGCTTTTGCCCTTAGGACGAAGCCCTTTAAGGTATGTAAGGAAACCGGATATCGTAAAGAACATGGTACTATGCATGGTCGGAGAACCAACAGCAATGACAGGAGAAGACATGATTTCCCGCAACATCAAGCTCCAATCGTTTTTCCGAAGGTGGAACATCTTGGCTTCAACACCGCATTCAGACACCCCTTCAACGATCTCTTTTGCCATTATCTCAGTACTGTTCCACATACTATCATAGATGACCAGAACCTTTGGAACAACTTCACCCGTAGCCCATTTAATATAAGCTTCCACCACCCTCATAGGGTCCTTTCGCCATATGACCCCATGAGAAGGCGCGATCATATCAAATTCAAGCCCAAGTTCCGCGATCTTATCAGCATACTTGAGCACCTTTGAACCAAAAGGAAGGAGGATGTTCGCATAATATATCGCAGCATCTTCCATAGCCCCGCATTCCACCTCATCCTCGAACCTCACCGAAGTGGCGAGATGTTGCCCAAAAGCATCATTGGAGAACAGAATGCGATCTTCTTTCAGATATGTATGCATGCTATCCGGCCAATGCAACATCGGAGTCTCGATGAACATAAGCGTGCGTGAACCAATATCAAGTTCATAACCAGTATCCACTATCTCGAAATCCCAGTTGCCACATCCCCCGGATTCATAATGCTCATCAAGACCAGCCTTACCCCGCTTAGTACAGAACAACTTCGCACCCTTTGCCAACTCCATGATAGCAGGCAGACCACTTGAATGGTCCATCTCCACATGATTACAGATGACATGATCGATCTTTGAAGGATTGACTATCCTGCGGATCTTCTCGATCATCTCAGGTGCAAACTCGGCCTTCACAGTATCTATAAGGGTGATCTTCTCATCGATTATCAGATAAGCATTGTAAGTACCACCTTTCGGAGTTGCATAGCCATGGAAATCACGCAGGTTCCAGTCAATAACACCTACCCAGTAGACACCTTTTGCAACTTCGAAAGTATCATTCATAGTGCCCATACCATTGACCCCGTCAATTCAGGTCTGCATCCTAAACCCTGTGGACACTTCGAGAAATCCATCTATAAGATCATAGTGACCTCTTTCGACCGAAGCAAGCTCCTCGAAAAACTTCTCCTGTTCAGAATTATCGGCTCTCTTAGAAAGCATTTTGTAAAGATCTTCGGTCTTTCTTTCAAGCCTCATAGCTGCAAGCAGTATACCGACCTCCCCAAGATCATCTCCGACAAACTCTGAAGTGAAAGCACTCTTAAAATCAGGAGCTTCAGAAGCTTCCTCTAACAGAAGTGTCTTCCCCTCAAGATAATTGATCAGATATTGAGCATGCTTCTTTTCCTCTTCAGCAAGATAAAGGAATATATCCTTTGAAGCCGGATCAGAAGTCTTCTCTGCAAACTCAAGGTAAAAATCCCTACCCTGGTCCTCAAAAGAGATACCAAGTTTTACCGCATCTTCAATAGAATCTATACTCCCCAGATTATAGGATTCATTCAATTTGTCTGAAATAATATCATCTCCATGTATTTTGTCTTAGTCACAAACAAACGCAATAGCTACATCCCAATTGATTTCGCCATCAATATAGAAGCAAGATACCCTAAAAAATAAACAGCTGTCACAACTTAAAAACCTTTCTAAAACAAGCAACGACCTAAGAACATACTCTATCCTAATAATTATTATATTAGAAACCTTTTTATTTACTGGTAAACATTAAGACATTGCATAACGATTATAGAATATACATAGTCAATCGTTCACTTTAGTTAAGAGGAAGTGTTATGGACAAGATAAAAATCGCAATCGCAGGACTTGGCAACTGTGCCAGTTCACTGATCCAGGGCCTTGAGTACTATAAAGACAAAGAGGAAAAAGATGCGATAGGACTTATGCATTGGGAGATAGGTGGGTACAGACCTTTTGACATTGAAGTAGTCGCAGCATTTGACATTGATGAGAGGAAGGTCGGAAAGGACATATCAGAAGCCATTTTTGCACATCCGAACTGTACGACCGTATTCTGCCCAGATATACCAGAGACCGGGGTAAAGGTCACAATGGGAAATATCAAAGACGGCGTGTCCGAACACATGGTGAACTACGAGGATCAGTACAGGTTCATCCCAGCAAAAGACACCGAATCTACAAAAGAAGATGTCGTATCCATTCTAAAGGATTCTGGTGCTGAGATACTTTTGAACTTCCTCCCAGTAGGATCTGAAGAAGGAACAAAGTTCTACGCACAATGCGCACTCGATGCAAATGTAGGATTTGTCAACAACATGCCAGTATTCATTGCGAGCAACCCGGAATGGGGACAAAAGTTCGCAGACAAGGGAATTCCAATAATCGGCGATGATATTAAAGCACAGCTTGGTGCAACCATAACACACCGTACACTTGCAGACCTTTTCAATAAAAGGGGAGTTAAACTGGAGAGAACATACCAGCTCAACACCGGCGGTAACACTGATTTCCTCAACATGCTCAACCGCGACAGGCTTTCTTCAAAGAAGACCTCAAAGACAGAAGCTGTCCAGTCAGTACTTTCAGAAAGGCTCGATGATCACAACATCCATGTCGGACCAAGCGATTACGTCCCATGGCAGCAGGACAACAAGCTATGTTTCCTGAGAATGGAAGGAAAACTCTTCGGAGACGTACCAATGAACATCGAACTTCGTCTTTCAGTCGAAGATTCACCAAACTCCGCAGGAGTTGTCATTGATGCCATACGCTGCTGCAAACTTGCACTGGTCAGAGGAGTAGGCGGAATACTCCATTCACCATCCGCATACTTCATGAAACACCCACCTCAGCAGTTCACTGACGATGTGGCACACATCATGACAAATGAGTTCATAGAAGGCAAAAGAGATAACTGAGCTATTTTAAGATCTATATCTCAGCAGAGGATACAGATTATTTTAAGAAATAAAGTAATTAAATGATGGTTATTCCGGAACTAGCCGGAAACCATCATTTATTTTTCCACACCGAGGATCTTGTAAATATCTTCCGGCTTTTCGATGAGCGTTATATTTTCCATCTGTGAAAGTTTCTCAGAATTGGAAACATCTATTTCACGCATCTTCAACGTCATCTTCTTTCCACTGGGCGCATACGTGTCCACAGTTCCACGTTTCTGGTCAACTGCAAGAATATAGATAGGAGTATCACCCTTTGCTGTCTGTGCAACGACATTCGTAACAAGCGTATCGGCGATGCCGTGAACGATCTTGGCCACACTGTTAGCCGTTGCAGGTGAAATTATCAAAGCATCGTAATGACCCACCTGAAGAGGACCTGCAATGAAAGGCGAGTTCGGACCCACACCGGTCTTGAAATTAGGGAAATCCCTCTGAATATCATCCCAAATACGATACCACTTCATAACGGTCTCACCCTCCTTTGAAAGGAAGACCATGAACTCAAGATCAGTACGTTCCTGAATATCCTTCATGACCTGATACGTCTCAACGATCTGGTCGCCTGAACCTGTAATACCCCATGCAATACGTTTCATATCATAAACCCCCATCAGTAGTTCTCTGCCTTAACTTCGAAATATCCCATCGGATGATCACATGCAGGACATTTATCAGGAGCTGCAGGACCTTCATGAATATAACCACAGTTGCGACATCTCCATGCAACAGTACCATCCTTTCTGAATACCATCTCGTGATCCAGATTGGCAGCAAGTTTTAGATAACGTTCTTCATGCCCTTTTTCTGCAACAGCTATATGCCTGAACACAGAAGCGATCTCCAGTAAACCTTCATTTTCAGCGATCTCGGCAAATTCCGGATACATAGTAGTATATTCGTAATTCTCACCAGCAGCCGCAGCTTCAAGATTATCCCTTGTACTTGAGATCACTCCTGCAGGAAAAGAAGCTGTGACCTCAACATCTCCGCCCTCAAGGAACTTGAAAAGTCTCTTTGCATGTTCCTTCTCATTATCTGCAGTCTCAGCGAAGATAGCAGAGATCTGATGATAACCTGCTTTTCTGGCAACTGAAGCAAAGTACGTATACCGATTCCTTGCCTGTGATTCGCCTGCAAAGGCCTTCAATAGATTCTTTTCAGTTTCAGTTCCTTTGATACAACTCATTAACATACCTCGTTTTGTTACATTTCGAAAAACATCATTAATAAATACTGCTTAGAATCCAAAAAGTGCCTCTTTCTTGATCTGTTCTTTAGGAATTCCCATATTAAGAAGTAGCTCTTCAACGGACTTCATCATTGGAGGAGGCCCACAAACATAGACCGTACGTTCCATGATATCAGAGATATAGTCCAATATCATTGGTTCACATATACGCCCAGTACAACCCAGCCAATCGGAATCTGCGCGTGTCAGCGTATGTACGACCTTCAGATTAGGATGTTTACTGGCCATTTCATCCAGTTCACCCTTGAACGCAATATCATCTTCCACTTTATTACTATCAAGGAACGCAATATCTGTACCAGCCTTACTATCGCTGCAATACCTGCATATACTTATCATAGGAGTAATGCCGATACCACCGCTTATGAGGGCGATCTTATCATACTCCCCTTCAAAAGTGAACCTGCCATTGGGACCATTAATAATAAGAACATCACCCGGAACCATTGCATCGAGTGCATCAGAGTATTCATGCCCGGTAAGTTTTTTAGTGAATTCCAGATGATCTTTTGCAGTAGGACTGCTGGATATCGTGAAGGGTTTACGCTGCATTTCGCCATTTACGGGAATACTAACAAAGAAATACTGTCCGGCCTTGTACTCAAAACCTTCAGGCCTTTTGAAACGGAAACTTTTCACATCGTGCGTCTGTTCTATAATTTCAGTGATAGGGGCTTCGAATTCCACTTAAATATCCTCCGATGGTACTTTTTTTAACATTTGGGCTGTCTGAATAAGTCTTCGAACCGTCTTACGCATACTTCTTAATCCCTCATCATCCACTTCAATACCCTCTGCACCTTTATCCTGTGACCAGAACGTGCCTCCGAGATTGGAACCGAAGGAACCACCTGACACAGGGATCATTTCACTGATGATATAGAAATTATGTATGACCTGTAAAGCCGGTTCCTGCCCGCCCACACGGTCGCCGCCATCGGCCATTCCAGCACCCACCTTGTTCATAAAGACCTTAGGGTCGCGGGCAACGACTGCACGACACCTATCCATTATGGTCTTGGTCTGTCCACTGACAGTACCCTGATAGACAGGAGTGCCAATGATCCAGGCATCCGCCCACTCCATTTTATCATAAAGTCCCACAATATCATCCTTGTGGATGCATCCCTGTTTTGTCCTTACGCAATGGTCACAGTGGATACAGAATTTCAGATCCTTACCCTTGGCAGAGAAATATTCGATCTCCACACCATATTTCTCCTCAGCATACTTCAAAGCCTCCCTGACCATTCGATCAGTGGCTTTTTTTCGAGGGCTGCCAGAGATCCCAAGCAGCTTTATTGCATTATCAGACATATCATACCTCCAATATCATTTTAGGATCCTGCCAACACAACCAGCTACGATCAGTGAAAATATAAGCAATATTGCACCAAATCCCGGTGTTGACGCTGAAGGCACTTCAGCCTCCCCGTTGATAGAACCATAGGCTTCTGCCATATCGATCACGGGAACTTCATAAATACCCTTGCCGAACAGTTCATCAATAATACTCTGAGGTGCGGAGCGGTATAATAGTTTTGCTTCAACGAGAATGGGGTCCACAGCACCCTCCGGCATAATGAACGAGTGGGATTCGACAGCCGTATCACCCGGAAGGATCCGATTATCTGAAACGATAGACTCAGCTTGCCATAATTTAGTTGTCACATCTCCATCAACATCGGAAAGGACCGTATGATAGATAGTGCCATCTTCAACATTGCCTTCACCATCAAGCGCTCCAGAACTGTATAATAGTACTCCATCTGCATCAGTTACTGAGACAGATACCCACATCTGCCTTATTTCAGAGATCCCCGTAGGCAATTTATGACCAGCACCGGAATTGGTAACAGAGACTTTGATCGAAACGTCTTCACCGGAAATTGCATCTTCTGGTGCATCCACTTCAAGGGTTGCAGCCTTTTGTAGCCTTTCCACAGCAGCATCACCGGCTTTTCCATCAGATAGGAGATCAAGCATAAAGTAGTTCCCACCAACGATCTCATGTACAGGAATATGGTCCCTCTTAGGAGAACTGGAAGCGGATCTTCCCGGAGCTGCTTCAAAATATGTAATTCCCGGACTCATGTGGCAATCCTGACATACCACGCCTTCTTCAGCATAAGAGCTCTCGGACCAGGAAGTGTAAGTATCATCAAGAGGCAGACCATTGAAAGGACTGTTCACATTATGGCACATACCGCAATATTCAGCTTCCATATAAAGACCATTGAACTCGGACTCATGGAATGCCGAAGGTGCATCATCACGCGGGCCCCATTTTACATCACCAGGACTTGAAACGAATCCACCATCACCAATACCTGCACTTTCGGATACGGTGTGACAGAAATCACATTGAACACCTTCCGAGGCCACATCACTTATCATAGAGCCATCGATGGGAGGAACTTCACCACTGACGACACCGATGGGAGTGTGGCAGCGTGAACAGAATTCATCGGTCTGACCATTGGTATCTTCACTTGCAAGCAGGACCTCTTTCTGATATAGAGGATCGGTATAAGCATACGCATGCATACTATCATCATGCTGACTACGCAATATAGCATGGCAATTCGCACATTTTGAATTGGTCACGAAATCTTCAGAGCTCAACTCATCAAATCCTGTAGGATCAACGGCTGAGGCAGTACATGTGACAAACAGGATCGCAGCTACAAACAATAAAAAGGTCAAACCTAAATGAATGGACTTTATAATAGAACCCCCGAGATCATTTAAAATGAATAAACAAGGGAACAAGCCCTAAAAAAGGGGGTCGATGAGAGATTATTCGACCCATGTGGTATTGTACCCTTATTTTCGACCGAATGGTTGAGTTATTTCAACAGTTTTAGCGCATCACGGCATGCTGCCACAGCAGGTGCACCGGATGTTACGGAGATAACTTCCATGGTTTCCATTATCTCCTCTTTTGTGGCACCATTCTTCAATGCACTTTTCATCTGTGCCACCGTACAGGATTCACACTGTTTGGAAGCTACAACAGCAAGTGCCATCAATATTTTTACTTTTGCCGGAAGGGCACCATCTGTAAGGATCTTACGATCACATCGGGTGTACTTCTTTACAAAATGAGGATCCAGTTCATGTAAGGTCTCAAGTATCTGAGGTGTGAACCCCATCTTGTCCCCAATATCATCTATTACTTTTCTGCTTTCTTCGCTCATATTATACCACTCCATAAGTAATTAATTTATAAATTTATAAGCATCAATGCGATCAGTCAAAGCCATCAACAATGGTGTTGCTCAGACAGTATTTGCACAGGATCTTTGTAAGGCCGTTGTGCATACGTTTGGTATGTGGTGGCACCCCTGCTGAGACCGAAAGAAGCAGCTCCTTTGAGTGGTCCACACAAAGCCCTTTTCCACATAATATACAGACAGCTGCAGCTTCAGTGTCTTTGTCCTCTTCCATACAATCATAACATTTCATCATGGTATCCACCTCACTGGTTCCCTATTAGAGCATCATGGCATGGCGTGCACACTATCTTGAGCATTGGCTGCATGTCCTTAATCTTACAGGAATCGCCCATACAGCTTAGTTTGATGTCATATTCCCCATCCCATTTCGGGATCTTTTCACGCATTAGATGGTCTTTACAAACGCCTCTGCCACATACTATGCAGATGCCTAAAACATCCGAGTCTTTTCCGTTCTTTGCACATTCATAACATTTCATTCGATCACCCAACGTATTCTTTCGAAAAGGTGTTTGTCTGTAAATCGTTTCAACGGACATATGGGACAAGATCCAGAGATCATCAATTTGCACATGCTTCCAGCATCATCTTCGATCACTATTGCTATTGGGAATGCGCAGTGAGGAATATTTTAAGAGTTGCCTGAAAAATGCATCAGATAACCCTGAATTCCCACTTTATTGAATGATAGCCCCCGGTAGTCCCCTTGAATTCCATAGATGAATCCATTACTACTCTTAAAAATAGGTTAGATGTATATTTATGCATATCGGTATTTCAAAAGTGACAGAAGAGCATCGGGATGAGAGAGCGGTGAAACATACAGGGAAAAAGAGAACATTACACACATATATTAACAGAATACAAGAACCAGAATACAGGCATAACATGGATAATGTTGTCCATTCAGAATAAACCAATAAGGTTTTAATATATGCACGTAATCCTGAATAGCATTATTAAATTGGAGGATTTAAATGACATTCGGAATAGAATTCGTGCCAAATGATCCAGTGCTTAAGATTGCACATTACGCAAAGCTCGCAGAACAGCAGGGATTTGACAATGTGTGGATCACTGACCACTACAACAATCGTGACGTTTATTCAACACTGGCAGTTCTTGCCATGAACACAAACAGCATCAAGATCGGTACCGGCGTTACAAACCCCTACACAAGGAACGCAGCTATCACAGCTTCAAGCATTGGTGCAATTAACGAGATATCCGGCGGACGTGCTATCTTAGGTCTTGGCCCTGGCGACAAGGCAACCTTCGATGCAATGGGAATTGAATGGGAAAAGCCACTCACCACCACAAAGGAAAATATCTCTGCACTTCGCTCATTCTTCGCAGGCGAGAAAGTAACAATGGACGGAGATATGGTCCAGTTCGGCGGTGCAAAGTTAGCATTCAAGACCGGTGACGTACCTATATACATGGGTGCACAGGGTCCAAAGATGCTCGAACTCGCAGGAGAGGTCGCAGACGGTGTACTTATCAATGCATCACACCCAAAGGACTTTGAAGTAGCAGTAAAGCAGATCGCATCCGGTGCAAAGAAAGCAGGCAGAGATCCAAAGGAAGTTGATGTTGCAGCATACGCATGCTTCTCAATTGACAAGGATGCTGCAAAGGCAAGAAGCGCAGCAAAGGTCGTTGTTGCTTTCATCGTTGCAGGTTCACCTGACATGGTCCTTGAGCGCCACGGTATTGATGTCGCTGCAAAGGCAGACATCGGCGGAGCTATCGCAAAGGGCGACTTCGGAGCACTCATGGGTGACATGGTCACAAACAACATGATGGAATCATTCTCCATATCCGGTACACCAGACGACTGTAAAGCAAGGATCAATGAATTGCTTGACATCGGTGTTACTCAGATCGTTGCAGGTTCACCTATCGGACCTAACAAAGAAAAAGCGATCAAACTCATCGGTAAGGAGATCATCGGTGGGAACTGATGGTTAATCCTAAAATTATGGACGTCATAAACTTTGACGTCTGTACCGCTTGTGGGGCATGCGTTTCAGCATGTCCTGCCGGTGCAATAACAATGGGTGACAAGAGAGCTGAGGTCCGCGACCCCGACAGCCTCGAACTGTACACACATGGTGCTGCCCCTAATGTATGTGAGGGATGTCTTACATGCAGCAGGATCTGCCCGGTCGTTGACGGTTACTTCGAGGACGAGTTCGCTAACGTCAGAAGCTTCCTTGCCGCAAAGAGCAACATTGCTGGTCAGGACGGTGGTGTTACTTCCGCTATTGCACGATCACTCCTTAAACAGGGTGAGATCGACTGTGTTGTCGGTATCACTAGGAATGAAAAATGGGAAACCGAGCTTGAACTCTTCACAAGTGCAGAAGATGTCGAAAAAGCAAAGGGTACCAAATACACTTACGATTCAGTCCTTTCAATACTAAGAGATCCATTCAACGAGTATGAGAAGGTTGCTGTGATCGGAGTGCCATGCCAGGCACACGGCGCAAGGCTCATTTCAGAGAACGTCAACGACAAGATAGTCCTTATCGTAGGTCTGCTCTGCATGGAAAGCTTCTACCAGGAAGTTATGACAGATAAGATCATACCTGAGATTATGGGCGTCAAAGCCGAGGATGTTGTTAAGATGGACTTTGGCAAAGGTAAGTTCTGGGCATACACCAAAGATGGTGAAGAGCACAACGTGCCTATCGCAAAGGTTGCTCCTCATGCAAGGAACCCATGTCACCACTGTAATGACTACACATCAGCCTTTGCAGACATAGCAGTAGGTTCAGTAGGCACACCAGATGGCTGGAACTCTGTACTTATACGCACCGATGCGGGTGAAAAGTACTTTAAGATGGTCGAAAGTGAACTTGAGTTCATGGAAGATCCAAAGCCTGGAATGTTCCTTATTGAGAAACTGACGAAAATGAAACATGACAACAACTCTGCACACTACTTAGAAGTGTGTGAGAAATTCTCATTCGATGATGGCGGTTTCCGTTAACGTTGTTGAGCATGAATATGAAAAGGGCATTTTACATCGGGCGCTTCCAACCATTCCACCTGGGACATCACTCCGTGATAACCAGCATCGCCGAAGAGGTCGATGAACTTATAATAGGAATAGGAAGTGCCCAAACAAGCCATGAAGTGAATAACCCATTCACTGCCGGTGAAAGAGTTATGATGATCAGGCATGCCCTTGAAGATATTGACGTTCATTTTTATGCATTGCCCATAGACGACACCCTACAAAATCCAATATGGGTATCTTATGTGACGTCCAGAACGCCACCTTTTGATACGGTCTATACCAATAACCCTCTTGTTATCGAACTTTTTGAAGAGACAGGAGTTACAGTAAAGCAACCACCCATGTATCACAGGAATGAGTATTCAGGTACAGAGATACGCAGACGTATGCTTGCAGGGGAAGAATGGAAACACCTTGTACCAGAGGCTGTTGCTGATGTCATCGAAGAGATCAACGGCGTAAGGCGCTTAAAACGCGTTGCAGGTACGGACTGAACTTTAATATTTTTTAAAAAAAAGGGATGGTAAAGAACACCATCAAATAATTGTATTCCTGAGTTCTGTTTTGAAAGAATTGATCTTGCACCCTTAAACAACAAGGGAAGCTTCTTCTACCCAGAGACCAACATTATTCTGGTAGCGTGTTATCCTTCCAACATAAGTGATCTCCTGACCTTTTATGACCTGTGAAACAGCCTCATTCTGGTTCTGACTGAAGGTCACACCCGCATCAGAAAGGGAACCGGGACAGTGCTGAACCTGAACTGTATATGAGTTACCATTATTAGTAACAGCAAATACGGTCCCTGTCCACTGAACAAAATTACCTTTGTATTCTTCATCGATCAGAGTTGCGATCTCATCCTGAGTAACTCCAGGATCACAATAAATACTACCAAGATCATCAAATGATGTACTCATCACATCTACACCAAGATCTTCTGCGACCCCTGATACCTCTTCAGTATCACCTGAATCAGAACATCCGGATACCACCAACACTGCCATCAACAACAGAACAATTCCTATTTTTATGAATCTCATACTATACCCCCTTATGAAAATATAATTAAAATAAATATGTAGTAAGCATATTTACATTTAACCAAAGAGCAGGTATAAAATTTAAAGAGATCGTATGTAAATGAAATATGATGCCAACTAACAATTTCTGATGTGTCTAGAACGAGAAAAGGATGAAGAGTTAAGAACAGAATATTACGGCGTCACGCCCGATAAGAAAATAGAGTGAGAGATCAGAATATCTCCCCACTCCAGTCAAACGAACCGGGCATATACTTTTGGTAAACCTCGGAGTCGTCACCCGACAGAATACCCGATATAATTTCCTCCACATCAGCCACCACGTCTTCTGCCATTCTTCCGGTAGTATCAATCTCATATACTTTCTGACACCATTCCACAGACTCCACCAGTATAACGTCCAGACATTCAGCCTCCACGTTCTCTTCTACCTTGGCATCGGAATAATTGCGCAGCTTGAGCCGTTCCCTAAGATCGGAAGGAGCAGTACGCAGAACTATGACCACATCAGCAATGTGATGGGCCATATGACTATCGATAATGTTCACGCCTTCATCATCACCGGCCAGCTCACAGACACGGGAGAACACGCGGTCCATATCCGCAACCAGTGTATCCCTATCCTCATCCACCTCAGAATAGAGGCATTCATCTTTGATCAGGTCAGTCAGGTAAAGCACATTATAGCCATGCTCCTGAAGAAGCCTGCTAACAGACGTTTTACCAGTACCCGGTGTTCCGGTCAGTCCAATTATCATATTCGAAAAGATAACACCAATGGACATTAATCCTTCGTTCGCATACCTGCCAGCTTCAGGAAATTACCGACCAATTTCAACCCTTCAGGTGTTAGTATGGATTCCGGATGGAACTGTACCCCATAAACAGGATAAGACCTGTGTTTGATGCCCATTATGAGACCATTGTCATTCTCTGCTATCACATTGACATCCTTAGCCAGCTCATGGATTGAAAGGGAATGATACCTCCCTGCAGCAAAGGATTCAGGAATACCTTCGAACAGCTCAGATCCATCATGCGATATCATCGAGGCCTTGCCATGAACCGGTCCATCGGGAGAATGACCGATGGTACCTCCATAAACAGTATTTATAGACTGGTGACCAAGACATACACCAAGTATAGGCACCTTAACACCAAACTCACGGATGATATCAAGACAACTTCCAATATCACGTGCATTGCCAGGATTTCCCGGACCCGGTGAGATCACTATTGCATCCGGTTTGATGTCCCGGACCTCTTCAACAGAGATAGTGTTGGGCACTACAACTGTATCGGATTCATACATGGACACATAGTCCACAAGATTCCATACAAAAGAATCCCTATTGTTAATGAAAAGCACTTTCATCTTTTGACCCCCATAGCAGTCAGCATAGCAGCCATCTTACGCTCGGTTTCCTCATACTCATATGTCGGATCGGAATCCGCCACAATTCCCGCACCCGCCTGAATATAAGCAGTATCACCATTAATAACAACGGTCCTGATCACGATAGCGGTATCTACATCGCCATTCCACGAATAATAACCGACTCCGCCACCATAGACACCGCGTGCAGATGTTTCGAACTCATCGATGATCTCCATTGCCCTTATCTTAGGTGCACCTGAAAGCGTACCTGCCGGAAAGATAGCACGTGTCGCATCGAACTGATCACACTCTGCCCTTAAAACACCGCAAACAGTACTTTCGATATGCTGCACATGAGAATATTTCACGACACTCATCAGGTCCTTTACTTTTACCGACCCGGACTGAGAGACTATACGGACATCGTTCCTCCCAAGGTCCACAAGCATAACATGTTCTGCACGCTCTTTCTCATCCGCCATCATATGAGCAGCATATTTAGCATCCTCAGCCTCATCCTTCCCGCGAGGACATGTCCCTGCAATAGGATTCGTAATAACATTCCTCTTATGCACAGTCATAAGTGTCTCAGGACTTGCACCCACGATACTAAGATCATCGAAACTGAAAAGGTACATATACGGACTTGGATTGATTTCCCTCAGAGTACGATAAAGTTCAAGAGGAGACTGTTGCAGCCTGACAGAATATCTTCTGGACAAGACTACCTGGAAAATATCACCATCGATGATATGCTGCTTTGCAGTCATCACTGCTTTCTCGAACACATCCTTGCCCATATTGCAAACTGGTTCGCCTGAATCCATTACCGCTGGCAAGATCTCTTGTTCGACATCGCCTGCAAGACAAAGGCATTTATGCATTCTCTCCGCGTCATGCAAAGCACCATCGTATATAGCCCTAGCATCGCACCCGATATCCATGAACGGAGTCAGTACAATATACGTTTCCTCTGTGAGATGATCGAAAACGAATGTCTTCGTTGTGAGAATGAACTGCATATCAGGAATATCTGAATTATGACTTCTTTCAGTATCTAACCAGCAGTCATACACAATGTCGTAACCATTGTAACCAATCGCACCACCAAGGAACGTCTGTCTGTCAAACCTTTCGCCGTTAAGCAAGACAGTGCCGTTCGCAGTAGGGAACACAGTCCTTAATGCATCAAGCACATCATGACCATCACGTATGACCGCTTTTAATACATCACCAGTATCTTCAATAATGTCACATTCAGAAGCTATATTCTGTCTTACATTACTAATCAATGGTGAATCTGCCGTGCATTCCAGTACGAGGGTGCGACCACTTATCTTCACAACACCATCGGGGTAAGCACCTACAAATGAAAAGCGAGCATGACGTTTTTCCTTTTCCACTGATTCAAGCAAGTAGGAGTATCTGTCCTTTTGTAATGTAGTGTAAAGCTGAAGTGGAGAGCAGTCTGACCTCACTTTAGCCATAAGCTGAACAATAGCAGGTTTTCCTGCATCATATACAATATCCGTAAATTCCTCTTTTGTAAGATCAAACGAAATCATCTAACACACCTCACAGCATTCACAAAAGCAGCGACCTTATCGACATCTTTGAGTCCATCCGTTTCTACACCCGAAGCAGTATCCACTGCAAAAGGCATGACCTCTTCCACACAGGCTTTAACATTATCAGGATTCAGACCACCTGCCAATATAACAGGAACATCTACATGATCGACTACACGCTTACTTACGGAAAGGTCATGCAACTGACCGGTGCCTCCCACTTTGCCTGACACATATGAATCCAGTAGAACCCCATCAATAAGGTTTTCTGAAGTGAACAGATTTATATTATTGCTCAGATCGTTAGCAGACACATCCCCTTGAACATGGAAAGTGCGAATTATACTGACATCAGTATTATCCCTTAAAATTCTCATTTCCTCAATATCGAGTTGACTGTGTATCTGGACAACATCCGGTTTAGCGGCCCTGATCATATCGATAGCCTCCTGCGCTGAAGCCGGCATTATTACCAGCACCGAATCCACAAAAAAAGGAACACGAGCTATAAGCTCCTTTGCCTTTTGGAGACCTATCTTGCGAGGAGTGTCCACGGGTACATCGGTTATGAAACCAACCGCATCAACCCCGGAACGTACTGCGAGATCTACGTCATCAGCAGACTTCATTCCGCATACTTTGACCCGTGTTGAATGCCTCATTATCCACCTTATTACCAGATGTGAATTCTACTAATTCTTTAAGCTTATTCAATGCTTTCTTGCTATCAATAGCAGCTTCCGCCAAAGGAATAGCATCTTTTATTGAGTTTGCCAGTCCTGCAACGTATATTGCTGCAGCGGCATTGACAACGACTATATCGCGTTTTGCACCCTTTTCCCCATTGAGAATATACAGGAGGTCCCTGGCATTTTCTCCAGGAGTGCCACCCACAATATCAGTAGCTTTTGCCCTTGCGACCCCTAATTCTTCAGGAGTGATAGTATAGTTTGAGATAATACCATCTTTAAGTTCAGCAACAAATGTTTCAGAAAGTGTTGAGATCTCATCCATGCCATCACCGTGGAAGACCAATACATGTTCCTTTCCGAGTTTTTTGAGGACCTCGGCCATAAGATTGCAAAGACCTTTGTCAAAGACCCCGATAACCTGTGCCTTTGCGCCGGTTGGATTTGTCAGAGGACCGAGAATATTGAACATTGTCCTTACAGCAAGCTCTTTTCTTGGACCTACCACCCTCTTCATTGCAGGATGGAATTTGGGAGCCAGCATGAACCCAATCCCAATGTCCTCGATTGACCTTTTAACATTATCAGGTTCCAGATCGATCTTGACACCCAGTTCTTTGAGAACATCTGCACTACCGGAAAGTGATGTGAACGAATGGTTTCCGTGTTTTGCAACGGTCACACCTGCGGCTGCAGCAACAATTGCAGCAGCTGTTGAGATATTAATAGTATTGTGCCGATCCCCCCCCGTACCACAGGTATCAACGAGTATACCATCAACCTTAGGGTGGATCATGTTTGCAACTTTAAGCATCCCTTTTGCAAACCCTGCCACCTCATCAGGAGTTTCACCTTTCATTTTCATACCCATCACAAATGCACCGACCTGTGCATCAGTAGCACTTTCGAGTATCTGTCCCATGGCAGCTTCAGATTCTGCCATTGAAAGATCATGACCATCAATTAATTGTTGTAGATAATATTTCATGTAATCACCTTTGCATTTGTGTACAAGTATGTACATTAATGTATAATTGTGCGACTTCTATATAAACGTTCTCCTTTTCAAGACCCTAGAACAACTCGAGTCCTCGAACACAAGGAAGTTAGTATGCACAGAGATCAATCTAGGCATTACAAGGAAATATTCCGATATGCGGAACAGGAACATCCGGGTAGAAAGTGAAATATACCAAGGCCCAAAGTTCACATTACCAAAAGAACCTGAAAAATGATATGAAAAATAAAGAGAATAAAGAAGCAAAAAAGAAAAGAAAGAATTAAAGGAAGGAAATGACCGAATCAGACCTTTTCAGGTTCCAATCCGATCATATCATATATCTTATTCATATCAAGATTTTCACGAGCAACGTCTGCAAGTTCATCATAGGGATCCTTATCAGGAATATCCTCTTCCTTGAACTCAAGCCCTTTCCTTTCGAGAAGATAACTGATAAGAGCACGCCTTATGTTGACATTATCAAAGAGCCCATGCAGATAGGTGCCTATAACAAGACCACTATCATCTGCACAGCCATCATCGCCAAACACCGGCTTTTTTGATGAGGAAAGACCCATGTGTATCTCATAGCCTTTTACATCCTCACCTTTGATACTGTCAAAGATAGGACCACTTTCTTTAACGGTCTTGGTCACCTGAACCGTGCGCTTTTCGTATGCATCGAAAACGGTCTCTATGTCCAAAAGTCCAAGCCCATCTAACCGAACAGATTCGCCACCTTCGATACCGGAATCAACGATGGATTTGCCTAACATCTGGTAACCCCCGCAAATACCAAGTATGGGGACCTTACCGTAAAAGGACTTTATCTTGTCGGCCATTCCACTCTCCACGAGTTCATTAAGATCACTGGTCGTGTTCTTTGTGCCCGGGATGATGATCGCATCGGGACTGCCAAGGTCATCGGAAAGGTCGACATACCTAACCTTTGCAACGTGCTCAAGGGGTTCAAAATCTGTGAAATTCGAGATCCTTGTTAACCTTATTACTGCGATGTCAACATCATAGTGTTCACCATCATCTGCAGACTTATCACCTATGGATACGGAATCTTCAGAAGGTATACGAAGTTTGAAATAAGGCATTACGCCAAGTACCGGAATCCCTGTGAGCTCTTCGAGTTCAGTTAATCCGGACTCAAGTATGGCTGGATCGCCCCTGAACTTGTTTATGATCAGACCACGCACATTCTTGCGAACATCCTCTGGCAATAGCTGGATCGTTCCATACAAACTTGCGAAAACACCGCCTCGTTCAATGTCCCCCACAAGGAGGATAGGAGCATCAGTTATCCTTGCAGTCCCTATATTGACGATGTCACGCTCATACAGGTTGATCTCGGCAGCACCGCCAGCTCCCTCCATCACGATCAGATCGTATTCATCCTCAAGTCTTTTAAGAGCACCCTTTAATACATCATGGGTCTCTTCTATGGAATCATAATAAGCACCCGCACTCTTATCAGCATAGGGTTCACCCAGAAGTATGACCTGTGAGACACGATCCCCTTTCGGTTTGAGAAGAACAGGATTCATATCCGCCGTAGGTTCTATTCCAGCAGCCTTTGCCTGGATCGCCTGTGCGATACCGATCTCTTTACCATCTACCGTTATCCATGAGTTGAGGCTCATGTTCTGTGCTTTAAAGGGTGCCACCTTGTGTTCAGCAGAGAATATGCGACATAGGGCTGTCACTATTGCACTTTTGCCAACATGTGAGGCCGTACCCAATACTAACAGATGTTTTTTACTAACGTTATTTGCAATCATTCACAACAACCTTTTATGTGACAACGTTTATTATGCTATATCTAATTAACTCCAATTTACTTTAGTTAGGTGAAAAATGTCAGAACTATTGCACATAAGCGGAGGCCCTACAAAGCCAGAGGTCATTGCGATCTCATTGTCAAAACTTGACCTGAAAGATGGAATCACGTTCTATGATGTTGGTTGTGGAACAGGCGCTGTATCCATCGAAGCTTCAAAGACTGCACGTAATTTCAAAGTCGTTGCGATCGATGCAAGAGAAGAAGCTATTAAGGTTGCAAGGACGAATTTCAGGAATTTTGGCATTGAAGACGTCACACTGATACATGGCGAATCTTCTGAAGCCATAGACAAAAACGCTGATATTGGGTCTATTGACTGTGCATTTGTTGGCGGCACCAAGAACATATCCAGAGTGTTGGATGTGCTCTATGAGAAAAAGGCAAGAAATATTGTTGTCAATGCTGTAAGGATCGAAACCGTTGTCACTACAATGAACAAGATGAAAGAGCTTGGCATTTTTTCCGAGGTTGTTCATGTGACCATTACCAGAGGATACGAGCTTACCGGAGAGACCATGTTCAAGCCCGAAAATCCTGTATATATAGTAGTAGGAAAACTTTCTAACGCTTAATAAGGTTTACATTATATACGTTCGATTAAATTTATGGAGATAGAAATATGTTGATAGGAGTAGGACTTGGACCAGGTGACCCGGAGCTTCTTACACTTAAAGCGGTTAATATTCTCAAGAACAGCGATAAGGTGTATGTGCCAGGGAACATGGCTGCAAAACTTGTAGAGCCATATGCGACCCCAGAGATATTGGATTTCCCAATGTTAAGGGATTATGATGTGCTGAACGAAGTGTGGAAGAAGAATGCAGACCTTATTGCAGACGAAGCAAGGAACGGTACTGTTGTATTCGGTCTTATTGGAGACCCTAATTTCTTTTCTACGTTCACACATTTAAAACGTGTCATGAACAAACATTATCCTGATGTAGAGACCTCTACAGTTCCAGGGATCAGCTCGATCACGTCTTTTGCCGCAAGGACCGATGCTGAAGTTGACACTTCGTTCGAGGTCAGCGATGGTTCTGAAACTAAGCACAAGATCAGGCTTAAAGCAAACCGTCCAAGGCAATTGATCGAGGAGTTCAGCAAGGAAGGATACACAGATTTCATCTTTGCAGAGAGATTATTCTCCGACAAAGAGGTCATCATCAAGAACCGCGAAGATATCCCCGAAAAAGGAAACTATTTCAGCATTGTTTATGCTAAGAAGGATTAAAAAAGGTGTTTTCAATGACAGATAAAGTTGTTACTTTTGTGGGTGCCGGACCGGGTAACCCAAAACTTATCACATTACTCGGCAAGGAAAAGCTGGAAGAGGCAGACCTTGTGGTATATGCAGGTTCACTTGTGAACCCTGTTGTCGTGGACTACTGCAAGGGAGAAAAGGTTGACAGCTATGGCCTTACCCTTGAAGACATATCCAAGAGGATAGCAGATGCCCTAGAGGAAGGAAAGAAAGTAGTTCGCCTCCACAGTGGTGACCCATCCCTTTACGGCAATGTCGTTGAACAGATGGAAGAGTTGAAGAAATACGGTGTTACAGTAGAACGTGTTCCGGGAGTTTCTTCCGTGTTCGCAACTGCTGCAGCACTCAATACACAGCTTACCCTCAATGGTGTTTCTGACACACTTATTATTACACGCCCTGCAGGAAAGACCCTTGAAGAGGATAAACTCAAGGAACTTTCAAGGCACAACGCAACAATGGCGGTCTTCCTTGGTACCCAGAAGATAGAGGAGATCATGGAAAAGGTAGAGTATTCAGATGATACTCCAGTGGCTGTTGTTTTCCACGCATCATGGCCTGACCAGAAGATCATTTACGGAACTGTTTCCGATATCGCACAGAAGGTCAAGGACGAAGGCATCATACGCTCTGCAATGATCCTTATTGGCGGTGTAGTAGACCCTATCGATTACAGGAGGTCACACCTATACGGAGTGGCGCAAGCACCGCTGTAATCACATTTGAACGTAACCTCGATGTGGCAAACAAACTTGCAGACCACATCGAGGCAGATGTGATAATTTACAAGAAGGATATCTTTAAAGACATATTTGAAGAATATCAGGCAATAGTAGCTGTGTTTGCAACAGGTATCGTTGTGCGGGAGATAGCACCGCTTATAGTAGATAAGTGGGAAGATCCCGCCATAGTGGTAGTCGATTCTAACCTGAACTTTGCCATTCCACTGCTCGGAGGACACCACGGTGCCAATGAGCTTGTGAGAAAGATCTCCGAGATAGGAGTGATACCTGTTATCACGACAGCTACTGAAGTACACAACCGCAATTCGGTCGAAGGTATTGCGGCAAAGCTCGGATATGACATAGTCAACAAGGAATCTACAAGGGATGTGAATTGTGCCCTGCTCGATCAGGATGTGGAAGTCCTGGAGATAAAGGGACCAAAGATCGTTATTGTAGATAATGATGTATCTGTCCTGAAAAAAGAAAAGGCGGAGCATTAATGTACTTAGGCATAGGCGCCCGCAGAGGAGTGTCGTCCGAAGAGGTCATCAATGCAGTGAACTGCGCATTGAAAGAAGTGGAAAGGGACATGAGCGAAATAAAGATGTTCGCTTCATCCACACTTAAGGAAAACGAGACCGGACTGATAGAAGCCATCAAAGAAATGGGATTTGAGATCAAGTTCCTGCCTGATGATGTTCTGAACGGTTTTGATGTGCCGTCTGATTCACAGGCGAGCCGCTTTGGGCTCAAAGGTGTTGCCGAACCGGCAGCGTTAGCATTATCTGATAATAAGAAATTGATACTGGAAAAGAAAGTATATGGAAGGATCACAATTGCAATCGCAGAATGAAAATGAGAACGGGAAATTATTCATCATCGGCATCGGACCAGGCTCTGTAGAACAACTTACCGTCCGCGCCAGAGATGTTATACTGAATTCAGATTATATTATCGGTAACGGCACCTATCTTGACCAGATGGCAGAACTCCTGGACAAACAGGAGATAATTCGCAGTGCAATGGGAAAGGAAGTAGACCGTGCTAAGAAAGCAGTACAGCTTGCAAAAGAGAACAAGGTAGTTTCCATGATAAGTGGCGGCGATGCTAATGTTTACGGCATGGCAGGTCTTGTAATGGAAGTTGCTGAACATGCTGATTTGGAAGTCGATGTAGAGGTCCTTCCGGGAGTCACAGCAATTACAGCTGGAGCAAGTGTTCTTGGCGCACCTATTGTAAATGACTTTGCCGTCATCAGTCTTAGTGATCTGCTGACACCATGGGAAGTTATCGAGAAACGCCTGAATGCAGCAGCAGCAGCAGATTTCGTGATCTCACTCTACAACCCAAAGAGCAGGCAAAGACATTCCAATTTCTCAAGGGCTATTGACATCATCAAACAGCACAAGGATGGAAGCGTACCTGTAGGACTTGTCAAGAACGCACTTCGCGGAGAAAGTCAGGACTACATCGTTACAACTCTTGAAGACGTGCTTGACCACAACGATTGGGTCGACATGAGCACAATGATAATCGTCTGTAATGCTGATTCACGCATATGGAAGAGCAAGAACGGCGAAAAGATAATCACACCCAGGGGGTATCAGAGGAAATATGACTACTGAAGCTAGCAGTAAGAAGAACATACCGGAACTTGAAGATCTGGTAGAGATGACGGTTAAGATCGACCCAGAGCTCATAGAAGGATGTTCAGATTCAGGCGCTCGCACCGATGAAGCAAAGACCATCTACATGACCAGCCGCCGTATTGCACATGATCTGGTCGTGAAAGGTGAGAAAGAGACTCCTGAAGAACGTGTAACCCAGCGTTGTGTGATCTCCACAGGCGACCCGAGTGTTGCTGATATCATGCATTATACCGACGATGCAATAGAAGCTGGTGTTAAAGCCATCAAGAGCGGGGCTCCAATTTTTGTAGATATCAATATGGTCAAAGCCGGAGTTACAAAGAAAGGGCATGATTGTGAAGTGCTCTGCGTCCTTGATGAGGACCAGAACGCAGAAGTTGCTAAAAAGTATGGCATTACAAGAACCGCTGCTGGATTCCTTTTAGCAAGGGACAGGATCGAAGGTTCCATAGTAGCAATTGGAAATGCACCTTCCGCAGCGCTTGCTGTGTGCAGGATGATCGAGCACGGCATCAAACCGGCACTTATAGTCGGAACCCCTGTCGGTTTCGTCAACGCCGCAGAATCCAAGGAAGAGATTCGTAAAATGGATGTTCCATCCATCACATGTGTTGGTACACGCGGCGGAACACCTATGGCCGTAGCTTGTATCAATGAACTTGTGGCTCTTGCAAAGGAAAGAGATGAGTGCAAGTGCTGTTGCGAGTGTGAGTAAACCTACTCACATCTCTTATTAATTTTAAAATTTATTATTGGTCAATTAACACATTGACCCTTCTACGTTCAATTTTTGGTAGTGACTAAACGGATCAGATCCATCCAGACTCATAGCCTGATGAGCACATTATTGTAAAGCATCCACATCCCGACTATTACCAGGATGAATCCAACTACTTTTTTAAGATACATATCGTACTTTGCAATCATACTGAGCTTTGATGAGGAAATGTTCGCAGAGTAAGCAATTACAAGCATGGGAATACCAAGACCCATTGAATATACGAACAACAGGAAGGCACCGTAGAGAAGGTCACCTTCAATTGCTACCAAGGATAAGATAGAAGCAAGTATAGGGCCTACACAGGGGATCCAGATGATACCTAAGGAGATACCAAGGAGCAGACCACCCATTAAGCCGTTCTCTTTGAACTGTTCCCCCGAAAGGCTACCAATGAAATTGAAAGTCCCAAGATCAAAAAGCAAGGTCAAACCCATCAATATGACAATTATGCCTGCAAATGCAGTAAGGTAGATGAGATATTGCTGAAAAAGCGAACCAAAGGCAGATGTTATTATCCCCATGAACACGAATGATAAAGATAGACCGGATACTATCGCAAGAGGTCTTAGTTTGCCTTTTGAAGTAGAATAAGCAAAGATAACAGGCAGTAAGGGGAGAACGCAGGGAGATAATATGCTTATCACCCCTGCAATAAATGCTGCTAATGGTGTCGCTCCTCCAATATCCATAAGATCATTCCTAATAAGTAATTAAGTGTATGTGAAATACTTTCGCTTATTCAGTCATATTTGAATTATACTCGATCGCATGATCAAGTATCGGTTCAAGAACAGATTTATCGACATATCCTATGACCCTTGCTTTGTTACGTGAAGTATCGGTTACACCATCACGCCTCATGAACAGATAAGTTCCATCTTCGATACCTGCTATCACAGTTGTATCAGGTATGGAATAAACACTGAACTGTCCAGCAAGACCAGGCGTGAGCTCTGAATCAATGTACATTACAGTCGCTCTGCCTTCATAGTCCTTTGCAAGCTCATCGAGAACAGGGTCAAGTTGAGTGCATGGAGGACACCATTCAGCACCTATCTTTAAAAGCACAGGGCCGTGTTCCAGTGCATCATCTATTTGTTGTCGTTCTGTTACAAGGATAGCATCGCGGTCATTTGCATCATATTCCGCATCAATAGGAGTAACATCTGAAACACATCCTGCAAGAAGAACTGACAGAGTAAGTAAAGTAATAACGAGAGCTTCTAATTTCATAGATACCACCAACCAAGATCAATTATTTTGTAGAGCACTTTTTTTGAATATAACAATTATGAACACTTTTTCATTTAAAGGTTATGCATAGTTTACACACGTGCCCCCATAACCGAATGAATAAAAAAAGAGCATTGATGCTCTGAAAGATCATTTATTAAGTACTTTCCATTTGAGCAATACGCCTTCTTCCATGGTTTCGGAACTGATCAATTCCAGAGGCAGGAGATCACCTTTGAGGAAACCTTCCCCATCAATAAGAGTGGGAGAGCTATTACCACCTATGAAGATATTACCTATAAAAGAGAATACCTCATCCACAAGACCATTGGAAAGCAAACCCCAGTTGAGAGTTGCACCGCCTTCGACCATCAACCTCTGAATGCCCATTGAACTTAGCTGACCCATAAGCAGGACAAGATCGACCTTTTCATCACCTGCGGTGATAATTGTTGCTTTTTCTGAAAGGGCATCCACCTTTCCTTTAGGGGCAGAGCTTGAGACGGCAACAATGCGCATACCAGTTCCCTTTTTAAAAATGTCCGCATCCAGAGGCGTTCGGGCTTTACTATCCACGACTATACGTATAGGATCTTCATCAAGTCCTGCATTCTTGCGAACATCACGACGGGACTTAGATTTTACAGTAAGGCTGGGATCGTCTGCGAGAACCGTACCTACCCCCACCATTATCGCATCTGATGATGCACGAAGCTCATCCATTCTATCAAAGTCGATATCTCCAGAGATACGGACCTGTTTCCTCTCTTTGGTCGAGATTTTACCATCAGCAGACATTGCAGAATTTATGAATGTAAATGGTCTGTTCATGTGAATTACATCCAGTTAATAAATTAAAAAAGTATCGAAAGGAGAAAACCTCCTTTCAAAATATCTAAGATCAAGCGTTAATTATGGCTTTCAAAAGATAGCGATCCCTTAAAAGACCTATGAATTTCTGGTTTGCATTGACAACTGGAACCTGATCGATCCTGTTCCTTTTCATCTTAAGTGCACATTCACTGACACCCATATTGCTTGATGCTGAGATGAGGTCCTGGACCATGACATCTTTAACAGGTACAGAAGGAACCTTTATCCTTGAGACACTGTAATAGATGCTCATTGTATCCCTCATACTTTCCCAGGTCCATTCATCATCATCTGCACCCGCAGACATATTGGACACTTCCACAGAGTCTTCAATGACACTTGCACTTATGATATCACGGTCAGTGATAAGACCTACGATATCGAGATTTGTGTCAATAACAGGAACTGCTTTTACATGTGCCAGCTCCATGTTCCTTGCTACAACGGGAAGTGGGGTCTCATACCAGACAGGACCTACACCGGAATTAAGGTATTCGCTTATAGGAGTGGTGATATTCAAGTCCACCAGACTGCCCACGACATCAGCAACGGTGATAAGCCCCACAAGCTTTTCGCCTTCTACAACAGGTAACCTTCTGATACCATGCTTCAAAAGAAGACGTGCTGCTACAGTAATATCCTCTTCAGGTCCTATTGAGACAGGATCACGCACCATTAACAGGGCTAATTGTTCCTCTGTAGGTTTCTTTAGAAGATTGGAACGACTCACAATTCCGACCAATTTGTTATCTTTGATAACTGGAAGTCCTGAGACCTTCTTGTCTTTCAGAATGGAAAGAACTTCATCTCTTGATCCGGGAAGGGAAACGCATGCAACGTCCTTCACCATAATGTCTCTGACCAGTGTTTCCTTAGGCATGTTCAATTAACCTCAATAAATTCATTTGTTTACTTCACCGCGTACAACGAGTACGGGCACTTTAGAATTACGAGTGACCTTTTCAGCAACACTTCCAAGAAGGAACCTGTCGAGTCCACTTTTACCGAGTGTACCGATCACTATCATATCGATGTCATTTCCTTCTGCAAATTCGATGATCTCATTGCTTGGATGACCTTCCAGAACAGCGGACTCTATTTCCAGTCCCTGAGCTTCACCCAACTCTACAACCTGATTAGATGCATCTTTGCCTTCAGTTTCCAGAAGTTCATACATCATTTCCCATCCGGCATCCATTGGAATGGAAGCAAACGCAGCTGTATCCACAACATAGACCACATACAACTTTGCCCCACTCAATTTTGCAAATTCAATACCATAGGATATTGCTTTTTTGTTCTGTTCAGAACCATCGGTTGCTACCATTACTTTCTTATACAGTTCGCTAGTCATGTTACCCTCACCATTATTAGTTTGTATAGATTATGGATAAAATATCGTCTGGTCTACCCCTTCTGACCATTCCGCTTATTGGATCGCTCATACCAACCAGATTGTTGGAATTGCCATTCAATATCATAAGATCGGCTTTGTTACCTTTCTTGATGGAACCTGTATTCTCAAGTCCCAGAATTGATGCTCCATTTAGCGTACACATCTTAAATACTTGTCTATCATCAAGACCGAAAACCTTGGAGAGGAACTCCATTTCAGAGAACATATTGACGGAATTGAGCATTACATTATCAGTTCCAACGCCTACAGTCACTCCTGATTCAAGCATTTCACAGATCGGGGCCATACCAACATCGGTTATGAAGTTGGAACGTGGACAGACAACTACAGGAATATTTGAGTCAGATATTGTCTGCAGATCAGAACGCATTGCTTTTGTCATGTGTATCAGGAAGTCCGGATCCAGTGAAATTGCTTTGTCAATATCAGTGTTGTTCTTTTCTCCTGCATGGATCGCAAACAACTTATTACAGTCTTTTGCTTTTTGTTTGGAGCTGCGAAGAAGGTCCATATCAAGATCGTTTGTACCACTCATACCAAGACCGTCAGCTTGTTGCAGCACCCTGCCGAGCTCAGAGATAATTTCTTCAAGTGGTCGGTCGGTGCATTTTGGTCTTCCAAGAATGATATGGTCTATATCCTGATCGGAAACAGCTTCTTTTAGTGCAAGGGCCCCAAGAACACCGCCTTCCCTGAAATCTGCAAATGCGGAAGTACCCGTCATTAGCATATCTTTTATGGTAGTTCTCATAGAACTGACCAGATCGGAGTAAGGAGTGTTTTCAAGTATCCTATGCTTCAGACCGTCCGGTGGTCGTACAAGAGCATCGAGGTCCTTAGATACTTTGAAGTTCTCACATTTCCCGAGTACAGGGTCCTTGCATATGGAATCTCCGATATGCGTATGGGAATTGACAAAACATGGAGCTATGATGTTCTTGCTTTTTGTGGGTTCTTCGCCGATTTCGGTTATGATACCATCATCTATGCAAACATACCCATCAATTGCTTCAAACTCATCCCCATATATTATGGTGCCATAAATGACCTGTTCACAAGACATTGCAAAGAGTAAATATATACATTAAAGTAGATATAAGCTACGATTGAAGTTTCATATCAGAGCTTGTGGACTGTGCGACCTTCGAGCTTTTTTCAAGACAAAAATAGATCAGTTAGACTAAATATTCTGCTTAAAGATGCAAAAATAGAGCTAAAGCTATTGATCATAAATCCAGCAACAAAAAAGCAAATTAATAATTGTGAGCATAGCAGCGATGCAGATTTCCCGAAGACTCTCGTACTTCAGTACAGTAA
>JAIORJ010000088.1 GCA_021108185.1 Methanococcoides sp.
CCAATATGTTACATGGGTGTGGGAGTTATATGGCATAGAGCGAGTTTGGGGACTTGTGGGGACGAGAATTCCACTAAAGGTGGCATTCTCTGATAAATGGCTCCCATGCCCATGATCAAAGTAATCTTTTGCCTCTTTCATCCCCCAAGAATGCATAACAGATCCCTCCTCCATAGTATGATCCGTCCCAATCTCATAACCATCATGAATTAAGCGAAGCTCCCATTCGAGAAATGATTCTTTTGGGATTCTACCAAGTCCCGGATAGATCAGTTCGGAGGTATTCCACAGGCCACCTTCATATGGACCTGCACGGATGTATGACGAAAGATGACGGCACCGAATCCTTTGTGGTTGGTGTGTCGAGTGAGTTCCATCAGTTTACAAAACGATTTTCCAGAGCCGGTGGTGTCTCCATATAGTACGATATCAGCAGTTGATTCCAGGAACTGGTGTTGCGGACCGGGTTGTGCTCTGATTTCAATCATTGACATAATCCTCTTCGACTATTCTATATGGAAATCTATTTATAGATGCATAATGTTTACGTGGATTAAGCGAGTTCTTTAAGGGCATTACCCCCCACCCCCCCACTTCTTTTTTGCCCTTTTAGAACTCATCTAAAACTTCTTTTTCTTCATAACTTTATGTCCTTATCCCAATCATTGTCATGTTCCTCTTCAGTTGTTCATTGCAGATAGGTATCTATGCAAAAAAATGACAGTTTCTATTATTGAGTTCTTCAAGGACAGTTGCCAATTCATGCTCCACTTCCGAATTCTTGTCCTTTTTGAACTCACTCATCATCTTCCTTTTCATGCCCATCACCTTACTCGCATCTGAATAATAGTTCCCTCTTTTTGTTCGAATAATAGTTAAGGAAATAAATATATCTTAAAATAATTAAACATCTTACCGCAATTGATTTTAACTTACAGGACAATACTTTGCTTGGGTGTGGGAGTCGTATGATATGAAGCGAGCTTGGGGCTTATGGGGGAGAGAGTTCACTTTAATGTGTATTCTCTGATTAAAGGCTCCTATACCCATTATTAAAATGATCATTGACCTTTTTCACCTGACATGGATACATAGTGCGGCTCTTGTGGGTCACTTCATACCCCTCAGGATCAATCTCAATACTATCACTGAGTTTTAATGTGTAAACAGTTGTCAGCCGTCGAGTACAAGTCAAATCAGGCTTATATCGAACATATAGAGGCCTATCAAGAGAATTATATTTAATTAATAAGGACTCTGTAGGGACTCTGTCTGAACCGCTATAAAATGAATAAAGGAAATCTGATATATGAAACGCTCAACACTACTGGAAAAGCATATACATTCTAAATTAAGTGAAATTTTAGAACCACTTGGCTCGACCCGTTATTTTGTAGAGGTAAAACCAAGGGGGCATCAATTTAGCGCAAAGATCTGGGTTGAAGCGAATATCCTGAATGAAATTGCAGAGGATCCTGAAAAGCTCACATCTATCTCGGATACCATTATAGAAGTTGAAAAGGAACTCAAAACAAAGATATTTGAAAGCCTGAAACCCCTTTTATGATATTTTTGCTCTTATGCAGCACTGAGGAGATTCAACACAGCAAGCTTGAGATAGACATTTAACGTATGGATTATCAGCATTTTCATTTTGTCAATTTCTGAGGTTTGAATTATTTAATTAGTAGTTTTGAGTACTTTCTGGTTCGTACATTTGTCTCTCTGATACTGATTATAGTGGTCTTAGTGTCCTAATATAAAATGGAAAGTTGAAAAATCAAATATTGGAATATTTATTATAGGATGCAACTAATGCATTACAAGATTAGATGCAAATATTATTGATTTTTTATTTTATCGCATTGATTGGCCTTCTTGTATCTTTGTACTTATACAAAGGTAAATCTAACATTAGTTCTACGAATACAATTTTAATTTATCTGACAGTTCTGATGCTGTTCCTAGCATTAGTTACAGCCGTTATAACAGATGAAAACAAAGAATTAATCAAGTATGATGTACCAAATTATCCAAATCAGGGTATAGATATAACTCCCACAAATACATACATTTATATCGATACATCATATGGCAATTATCTAATTTATGATATTGATTATGTTATAAAATATTCTAAAAGATATCCTCCTGATACCTATGACATTTCGCTTTATGTGCCTACGGAAGTAATGGGCTTTAATTCCATAAATGCAGAAAATTCTGCAGAAGTTGTTTCATTCGTTGATTCCAAAAACCGGTCACTGGATATAACAAATGAATATCGTTTAAATCCATTTTTATTGAATATTATATATACATCTGGAATTGAAATTAATCCCGAATTGTTAGTAACAATTATTCCCTTACCGTCATTAAATAATAATTCAATTGAAAAAGATGCTTTCTATGTAAATGTAAAAAATACACGCGCAATTGATATTAAGCAATTACGGTTACATTCAAATCTGACAAAATTAATTGATATTTATTTAGTTCAATTAGAGAACGAGTCTTGGGTAAATCAACCAATTTTAATATCTGAAAATGGAGTTCCTGTAGGGGAAAAAATGGTTGATGATGCTGGTATAATAACTTGGACTGTCACATCACTTGATTCAAATGAACAGAAAACATATTACTTCAAAAAAATGAATGAGTACACGTATAAGAAGTGATGTGCATTAGCATCACCATTTTAATTCTTTTTGATGCTACTCCTGACATACCTTCGAATGATAAGATAGGAGATTTGTCCATATTTTTTAGAATAAAAAGTGAAAAGGTTACGCTTTTGTATTTTCGTTATCACTCTTGAATTATCACAGGCAGGGTTTGCACAGGTTTATGATATTATTTCGGGCATGGTTCACGATTTAATTAATATATGCTTCTGGTATCACACGGTCACCTACTTCTAAAGTGTCAGCAGTTGCTATGTCAGTTACATGTCCTTTGATGGTATACAAAAGCTATCCGAAGATCAGGACGGCTTAATTCCACGCACTTCAATACTAATTACCGATTCAGCCATCTCTTTTGCTTCTTCCATGGAAAGTTCCAGATCCTTCAGTATTGCAGTCATCTCATCAGGAGATACCATTTCAACGATCAGTTCGAAAGGATAGTTTGTCTCTTCCATTATCTCAACATCCTCAAACCCTGAATTCCTGATCGTATCCAGATAATCTTTCTTCAGTATCGCGCCTGAAATACAACCAATATAGGCCTCTGCTGATGTTTTTATCTTGGCGGGGATGGCTTTCAAAAGGACCATATCCGATATGATGAAACGGCCACCGTTCTTAAGGATCCTGAATATCTCCCTGAATACTTTATCTTTTGAAGGAACAAGGTTGATGACACAGTTTGAGATCACAACATCAATGGAAGCATCAGCAACAGGTATCTCTTCGATGTCTCCCAGCTTGAATTCCACATTCGTATAGCCACCATTTGAGGCGTTCTCTCTGGCTTTCTCTATCATCTCCGGTGTCATATCCACACCTATTACCCTTCCTTCCTTTCCCACTCTGGCAGCTGCAAGGAAACAATCAAAGCCTGCACCTGAACCCAGGTCAAGAACGGTCTCTCCCAATTTCAAAGAAGCTAATGCAGTGGGATTCCCACAGCCAAGACCGAGGTTTGCCCCTTCCGGTATCTCATCAAGTTCTTTCTCAGAATAGCCGATATTCTTGCTTATTTTCTCTGCCACTCCACTCAAACTGCAGCATGGACTTTTCGTTGAACAGCAGGATGATCCTTTTCTTGCTACTTCGGAGTAACCTTGTTTTACCATCTTCTTTATTTCGTTTTGATCCATAATCAACCCTCGGTTCCATTTGTATGATCGCCATTCTTCCTGAATTCATTATGATAGAGGTTCCTAAACTCTTCGGTCGATCCTTTCCGGTAGAGGATGTTATACACGCAGAACGGTATCATCTGTCCGTTAGGAAGGATCTCTGTTATGCAGCATTTCTTTGCTCTTTCCAGATCTAAATTAAATTCGTCCATGAATGCATGAACTGAGATAAGGGTGACATTATCGATTATTTTGCCTGTATCTGAAACCATGCCCTGGAACAATGTACAATCACACTTTTGTTCACCATCGCCACAACACTTGTTTGTTTTGGACATGACCATATTGAGAGCATTGATAGATCTTTCGATCTTGGAAGTGACCTTAAGGTCTGCAATCGTGCGGTCAACAAGATAATCCCTACAGGCACTGGAATTCAGGAATTTAGTTAGAGAAATGTTCTTTCCCTTGTGATTGTAAACATAGGAGCAAACTGAACAGGTTGGATGAGGGCAGGGGATGCTAATGAAGTTCTTTTTGTTCAATAGACCTCCTGTCTGGTCCTCGATCTCATGTAACACTTCAGGAATTGTAAGGGCTGTCTCTGTCTTCTTTTCCAGTTCATACCTTCCTGTCAGTGTAGCTGGCTGGAAATTGACCATTTTTATGTTCGTTTTCCCCAGCGCATAATCTATGATAGGGCCAATCTCGTGCTCATTTACCCCTTTTACAATGGTAGCTACCAGAGCAACAGTTAACCCCAGTTCTTCACAATTCTCAAGCGCCTTCAATTTTATATCGATAAGTGGCCTTCCTCTAAGTGCTATATAGGTCCTGTCATCGAACCCGTCGAATTGAAAATATATTACTGGCTTACCGACTCCAGATACATCATTTTGCACGGTAGATTCTACCTGTTTTGCAAAATCCATGTCAGCAAGTTTTAGACCGTTGGTGTTCAGGACCGGATAAAGGATATTTTTTTGACCCATATATTCCAGAATTCCAAGGATGTTCGGATGTAATGTCGGCTCACCTCCACTTATCTGGAGTACCTCAGGTTCCTTCTCATGCTCAACGTAAAGGTCTATCATCTCCTTTACCTTTTCAAAAGGCAGTGTAAAAAGTCCTTTTGAATCTGCAAAACAAACCGGACAATTCAGATTACACATATCAGTTATTTCTATGATCCCTACACATGTGTGTTGTTGATGATCCTCACACAATCCACAATCATGAGGGCAGCCCTTGGAAACGGGGGTTGGGTGCAAGGGCTTTGAACCGGGTTTGTTGTGGTTTACCGCTTCCAGATAATCATTAGCATCCGAATATACAGGGACTTCGAAAGAACCATGGTCCACACAATGCTTACGCAAGAAGACCATGTTCTCACGCAGTATTATCTGGCAATCTATAACTTCAAGACATTCAGGACACACGCTTTTTGATGTTCCTGCAATAAGTTCACCACTCACTAAGTCTTTTTGAGGCGATCTATTTACATCTGGAATCGTTTCAGGATCTTTTGTAATTGTAAATTCCCCCTCTTAACAACAAATATTGCCTTTCCCCCACAATATTACTATACGCTATTTTTTTCTTTAAAGTATATATAAGGTTAGACTTCATCCTGGAATTCAAAGCTGCATATTATTGAGGAGCAGAAAGAGCACAGTTCTTAACTAAATAGTAAAAGAGGAAGTGGTCGCCTTTTCACAACCACATCCTCTCAACGATCCGTATCAGATGAAGAACTCAGACGAACTTCATGTAATACATCCGGGAGGTCATGTGCTGATAACCATGCCGAGAGTTATCAAATATAGCAACCCCGAAGAAATGTTCTTCACTTGTATTGAACTGAACATCATCTTCGTTGGCATTGATGAGGTCCCTTCCCAGCTCAGCAGTCCATATGCCATCTTTCCATACAGCTCCAAATTGTATGTCAGCACGGCTACTGTCTGGAGTCCTGAGGACTCGTTCTGGAACTATGGCACCCAAAGCCTCATAGTTAGGCCAGTAAGTGACTGCATCTTCATCGCTAACGCCTGTTTCTCCATCTCCGATGGTCTCACCTGCATCGATCTCTGCTTGAGTTAGGACCATGGCATCAGCAAAATCGAGAGGGTCCTTTTCCATGTATTTTGGACGTGACTTGTCTGCAATACGGTTATGTGAATATGCACTGGTACCGTCATCACCATAGCGGCCACCATCTTCTCCATTGATGGTATCGTTTGCCCAAACATCAACGTACTTGTCATCAGCATACCCGATCATAGAGATAGTTCCAGCAACAACCTCATGGGAATCTGGATCCACCATAAGGTCTGAGCTTGTTGTCGATGTCAGCCCTGTTCCTCTTCCTGCCTTACTATGCCACATATCCGCTCTTCCGTCCTTTAACCATGAATCATCAATGATGCCATGGGTACTGACATGAGGATCAGTGTCCGTTGGATAATACATATGACATTTAGCCATACATCCCCCGGTATCAAAAGGTTCGCCCTCTATCTCCCCGATAGGCCAGAAGAAAGATATACGGTCCTCGGATTGCTCTGAATTCAGTTTCATCCATGTTCCATCAATGAATGACCAGGAACCTCCACGGGTGAAACTCGCTGTTGGATCAGGCCAGGTCGCCAGGACAGTAAGACGAGTGTCATCATGAAGAGCTTTTAGTGTAACTGTTGTGTCGCTGTCATAGGCATGACATCCAGCACAGTCGGTAATACTTGCAGGGTCTTGTGTATCGTATGTCTCACCAAGCGGTACGTTCAGTTCCGGGGCATCAGCCCATAGATCATCCACTTCACCATCCACCACTGGCACATTAGTGACCGCGATAACATTCAGTTTACTTTGATCGAATAGCTGCTCTGGTCCGACCTCCCCTTCGTCCTCAACACAGCCGGATGTTAGTATTATGAGCACCGACAGTATCACCATTAGTGCTTTACTTGCATTTCTTGATATCATTATCTTTTCCCCCCCACTCTGTTGGTATCGATGTCTTATTCCCACAGACATTTAGTTACTCAACATTTAATTGTGGACTAATATCTTCTGTAATAAATAATTTATATTTACCATTCAAAAATATATGAGTATGTCAGTTTAAACTTTGTGCTTTGATCATTTGGTTTTTTCCTTTATTTTGATCTCTGAAATCAATGGATCTGTTAAAGAACACAATGAATATTCTGATGATATATCTAATTCGAATGTGATTATAATGAGTTGAAAAACAGATAGATATGTGGACCCCCCAATCGTCCCTTTATCTGTATATCACATCATTTTATATCTGATCGCACCCGGTCTTTAAGTTCCTGCCTTTTTGCGGCGTTCCATCCACTAACATTTGATATATATCCGGTTACCCTTGAGAGTTGGTGGACATTGTGATTCATACAATCCGGGCACATTGGTTGGTCGCATACGGGACACTGTGCAATGTTGGCAACGGTCTCATGAGCGCATTTCTTCCCATTAAGTGCTACCCATGCGTGAACCGGGCATGGATTATCTTCATTTGTTTTCATAGGTTGTCCATCATTGAACTCATTACACCATTCTTTGCACCTGTTAATGAATTCATTCTTTGGGAGTGCAAAAAGTTCTTCTGTTGATATTGTTTGTGAATTTGACATGTTTCATTTCTCCTGTGTTATGATATATTCTTGAAAGTTGGTTTATTGATTGATAACGGTTTTTGACCCCATGATTGAATACTAATAGATCTAAACTGGTAACAGAGCTGATAATATATGCCGAAAATTTTCATCAGATTCTCAACCAACTGTTCAGGGGTCTGGTGGTTCCTGTGTTTCTGCACTCTTTTACTGTTTTCTTCGATCGGGTCCTTCAACAAACATCTCATCGATAAGTTCCCAGATATTGTGCGTATTTTCTAAAGCATAGCTTCTAAGCTGAGAATGTATCTTTTTTGTTATCAAGACCTTAGAGTAAATTTGTGGAATTTCCAAAAGATTTCGGTGGTCACATTTATAGTGGATTCAGACTCAAATAAATTCCCCAGATCCCACTGGCGATCATACTCACTGAAATTGCACCCAGGAACAGGCCAAAAAGTCTGGTAAGTACCAGCATTCCATTATATCCTATTTTTTTGTGTATTCTTCTGGAAAAGAGAAATGTTACCAGGGTTATTGAATAAGTTAGTACCAATGCGAGCATAATGAGCGTTTTTTGCTGAACTAATCCAGCGGTCTCTGTAAGAACTATGACTGTTGTTATGGTAGCAGGACCTGTTATTATAGGCATTGCAATTGGGAATATCCAGATATCGTCACGTTTAGAAGATTCATCCATCTCTTTATCAGTAATGCTTTCTCTTGAGATCTTAGCCTGCATCATTTCAAAAGCTATCATTATAAGTAACAGACCACCAACAACTTTCATTGAATCAAGACTGATCCCAAGAACATCCAGGATAATGTTTCCCACAAACATGAAAAATACGGCAATGACAAAAGCTAAAGCAACCGATTTCTTTGCAATTACATTCTTTTCATCCAGGGTCAGACTATTGGTGAGCGTTATAAATGTAATTGCTGCGGTAATTGGGCTCACAATGACGAACAATGTGATAAATGAAGAAATGAAATAACCCACAGGATCCATTGATTATTGTATGTTCACATTGCTTAAAAAATATACGGTTGTGATATTTTCTTGAGATGATTTTGGGTGTAAAATGGTACTTCCATTCAAATTTTTGAAATTTTAAAAAGGAAATGGGAGCATTTTCTCTTCAGCTATCCACTGCTGTTTTCAAGCGATCATTTCATTTTAATTTCGAATAATAGTTACAAGGAAAGAACTAACTTTTAAAATAATTAAGCATTTTATCGTAATCGTTTTTAACCTATAAACCAATATAGTAAATGGGTATGGGAGTCTATAATACGAAGCGAGTTTGGGGACTTATGGGGGACGAGAATTACCAAAAAGGTGGTATTCTCTTATAATTGGCTCCTATGCCCTTATTGAAGTAATTTTTTATCTCTTTTATTTCTCTGTTATTAATCATAAGATTCTATTACATAGTATAATTCATACCATTTCATAAATTAAGCTACAGTTGTATTCACTTTCTCCAGGGTATCGACATTAGGTGAATAATGAGTATTGTCTCCCATTCTTACTCTTTTTGAGATCTCTATTTCCATCTGTCTCATAAATTCATCTACGGTATTACCCATAAGAATAATGGGGATGCCTACTTTTTCCATTTCATCGAGAACCATGGATACATCATCATTTGTACTGAACTTACGTGTTGGAGCTTTTAGATTTCTTGCAAACGGAGCAATAGTACGCCCGGCAATGAAAACCTCATCAATGTAGCCTTTCTCAAAAAGATAATTGAGGTATTTCACAAAGGAGAATGATCTACCCCTGCGCTCGTCCCTTAGATATACAAATGGAAGTATCTTGTTCTTCCCGGCAAGTTGCTGGCGTATCATCTCAGTGCTTTCAACATCGTTTACCTCAGCCGCATTGAAGAGCGTACAATCATCGAGTTCCATCCAGCTGGGTTGCATGGACCTAAGATATGCATCCAGCTCCTCAAAAGGAATGGGAATGCTACCAACTTCATCAAGGACATAGTTCAAAGAATGTATTGTTTCAGCACCTAGAAGACCAATGTGTTTATTTGGAATTACTACATTCTTGACAGTAGCTCCACGTTTTTCGATCTCTGTTCTCATGTAATCCTGCAAAACCTCATTCTGCTCACAATTAATAACAACAGTGCCCTTTGGTATTGAACGGGCGAAGGCTCTTGCAATTTCACTTTTGTCTTTGCCAAGTGTGGAAAGATGATCCTGTCTCACATTAGTGATCACCACAATATGTGGTTTTACAAAGACCTCATTTACCATCCTTGTGGTATATTCAGTAATGGCCTGATTTTCAAAGATAGCGATGTCCTTTCTATCATCTGGCGTATAGGACTCGATGACAGGTACAAACTCCTGATAACCACGCATGTTCTCATATAAGGTGACGTTTGGACCCATTCTTTCGATCGGTATTACAAATCCATTGATGATAAGATGGGGGCGGTTTCCTGTTACTTTAGCCAATGTATTGTATCCACGCCTTGTGAATATCTCCGAAAGACGATGAACAGTGGAAGACTTTCCGCGAATCCCAACCACATCAATGCGTATATCGGTCATGTCCAGAAGGTCCCGGTGCTTACGACCTCTTTTAAAGATACACCCAAAACAGTTCAATGGACCATGTTTCTCTATCTTTAAAGTAAGCAGATCATCACTTTGATCAATTACAAAGATCTTGAGCGCACCAACCATGTCCCGAAGTAGTTCTTTGCGCTTATCTTTAGCTTCTCCGTACACCTCGAAGTGTTTTGCACTGCATGCAAGGGTATTGCCACTACAAAATGTCAAATGCCAGTCCTCATAATCAGCATTGGCAATTTCCATTGAAGGAAGTTCATCAAGGTTTACATCTTGATATGCGCCTATTCCCGCAAGTAAGACTGCAATAAGCATAATATATAAATGATTTTATTATATATGAATTATTTCATAAATATTGAAAAGGCAAACTCATTCATGCATATCTTCTTGTTTTTTAAGATCAAGTGGAATTATCATAATTATTTGGCATCTAAAAATAGAATTCTATATTAAATATTGGATATAAGAGCTTCCTGGAGGTTAGTATCTGTGGATTTAAGATCTTCAATTATTTTATCATCTTCTGTTTTATCATTGATTCAAGTTGTGTCATTTTGTCTTCATTATCTGGCAATTTATAGCTTCCAGAGAGGTCTAATAAATACTCTTGAGTTTTACTTTTTCAAGAAAAATTTATATATGTCCTCCTATTTATATTAAGTAAGAACTATTCGGTTCAGGGGGCAAGTATTTTTGTGTTACTGGTAAATTTACTATGTTGTAGGGGAAGAGGATATGGAAACTGAAAATGATCAATATTTACCAACCCTCATGGATTCCTTAATTGCTGGCATTGTGATCATTGATCAAGAAACTCATGAAATAATTGATGTAAATTCTACAGCTGCTGAGATGATCGGTAGGCCAAGAGAACAAATTATTGGTAACACATGTCACAAATTCATCTGTCCTGCAGAAATGGGAAAATGTCCAATTAGTGACCTGAAGCTAACTATCGATAGATCAGAACATGAACTGCTGATCGAAGGTGACAAAAAAATTCCAATTTTGAAAACTGCAACGTTGGTAAATAGAGATGATCGTCCGGTTATTGTCGAAAGTTTTTTTGATATCTCAAATATAAAGAATACAGAATCACGCCTTGTGAAGAAGCTTGAAATTGAAAAAGCAGTATCTTCTATTTCTTCTTTGTTTGTTTTTTCTGATGATATTGAGCATAATATCAATAAAGCTCTTGAGGATATCTCCAAAATATGTGAGAGCAGTCGAAGTTATATTTTTCTGTTCAATGATGATGGAACTACGATGGATAATACGCATGAATATTGTAAAAAGGGTACTTCATGCCAAAAAGAAAACCTTCAGGATCTCCCCTTGGATATGTTCCCTTGGTGGATGAAAAAACTCAATAATGGCGAATCAATTTGCATTAGCGATGTCTCAGCTTTACCCGAAGAAGCATCGTCAGAGAAAGAGCTCCTTGAAATACAAGATATTAGATCATTGCTAGTTTTTCCCCTTCATAAAAATAATAAGCTTGCTGGTTTCATCGGTTTGGACAATGTGGTGAATATTGGAGAGTGGGCAGAAGAGGACATTAGCCTTTTACGTATGGTAGCCAATATTATCGGAGCCAGTCTTGAGCACAATAAAGCAGAGAAGGCACTTAAGGCTAGCGAAAATAAGTACCAAACGCTAGTCGAAAAAGGAAACGACGGGATAATCATTCTTCAAGATGGTCTAATAAAGTACGGGAACCAAACGATGGAGAGTATTACTGGCTTCTCTATCGAAGAAGAACTCGAAAACCCGTTCATTGATTTCATTTCACCTGAATACAAAGAACTTGTACAAGAAAGGTACATGAAGAGATTGAGGGGTGAAGAAGTCTCCACTAATTATGAGATTGAGATAATCTCAAAGGAAGGGGAAAAAATCCCTGTAGAGATAAGCCCATCTGCTATCGAATATGAAGGTAGATCAGCAGACATGGCAATCATAAGGGATGTTACTGAACGCAAGAAAGCAGAAAATGCAATGCTACAAGCAAAACTTGTGGCAGAAGCTGCCAACAGGACCAAATCTGAATTCCTTGCAAACATGAGCCATGAGCTGAGGACACCTTTAAATTCGATCATTGGTTTCTCGGATGTGATTAACAATGAAACTCACGGTTCTTTGAATGAGTCTCAGAAGAAATATATCTCTAATGTTCTTAGTAATGGAAAACATCTTTTGAATATTATCAATGACATTCTATCTACCTCAAAGATCGAATCTGGTAAGATGGAACTTCATATAAGTGAATTCTTCGTATCCGACACTATTAATGAGGTCGAAGCATTGATGATGCCTATTGCATCAGAGAAAGATATTGACATAAGCTGTGACATTGACATTGGAATGCCTGTCATAAAAGCAGACATGATCAAATTCAAGCAGATAGTTTACAACCTCGTGAACAATGCCATTAAGTTCACCGATCAAGGTGGGGCAGTGACAATCGAGGGTAAGATCTCAGATGACTTCCTGTATATTTCTATAAAAGACTGTGGCATTGGTATTTCACCAAAGGATCAGGATAAATTGTTCAATCCTTTTTTTCAAGTGGAATCTTCATTTAATAGAAGCTATGGGGGCACTGGTCTTGGCCTTTCGATTGTTAAGAAGTTTGTTGAAATGCATGGTGGCGAGATCTGGGTTGAAAGTGAAGTTGGAAATGGAAGTAAGTTCACTTTTTCCATTCCAACCGCTCCTCTGAATTCGAACCTTCAGGATATCAGTATATGATTTGCTGAATAATCATTTTTACATTTTTGTTCCAGTACAGAAACACTTTCCGCTTCTACTCTTCGAAGAGATCCACAGTAGTTTCAACAAGCTCTGAATCTCAAAATCATGGGTCATATTGTTGCTGAACTAATTAAAAGTATTTTGCCATACAAAAAAGTAAGGATATAAATCCAAGCAGATCCAATACAATATAGTTATTCTCGGAGAATCAGATATATGATACCTGTCGAATTCCTTGTGGTTTTTTTTGGCCTCATGTCAGCTATGTGTTGGGGTGCCGGAGATTTCAGTGGAGGATTTGCATCAAAACGTGCAAATGTCTATAGTGTTGTTCTGATAACCCAAATAGTTGGTATTTTACTTCTTGCATTTTCAGCCCATTTAATGGCAGAAGAGATGCCACCTTTTGGTGGTATGGCCTGGGGAGCAGTTGCAGGAGTTTTCATAGGCATTGGACTTCTGGCCCTTTATCGTGGTCTTTCACAGGGCAATATGGGTTTTGTTGCACCCATTTCAGCAATAGTGGCAGCTTCAGTACCAGTCATCTACGGCACTTTTTACGAAGGATTGCCTGCTGTTCATCAAATGGTCGGTTTTGCTTTCGCACTTGTAGCAGTCTGGCTCATTGCTGGTGGAGGCGATGGGAACAGTAAAATTGAACGCACCGATCTCATACTTCCACTGATCGCTGGGATGGGGTTTGGATTATTTTTCATATCCATCGACAAAGTTAGTGATACGGCTATACTCTGGCCTCTTACTGCTGCAAGGATAGCAGCAGCTATAACATTGATCTTATTTATAGCACTAAAAAAACAGGTATATATCCCACCCAAAAGTGTCCTTCCCATCATTGTCATTGCCGGAATCTTTGATACAGGAGGAAATACCTTTTTTGCTTTTGCATCTCAGGCAGGTCGACTCGACATAGCATCTATCACTTCTTCCCTCTACCCTGCAGGGACAGTGTTGCTTGCATGGTTTATACTCAAAGAAAAGCTTTCTTCAAAACAATGGTTAGGTTTGGCTGCTGCTTTGCTTGCGATTATATTTATTTCGGTTTGAAAGTATATGCCACCTTCATTCCATATTTTCTTTGAAAATTACAAAATATATTCAATATTATGACGACTACTATATATAATATAAATTTATTTATTTTATATTGAAAATATGACCTGTTGAGAGATAATATAAAATGAATGGAATAGAAGATGTTCTGAGTAATTTATCTGCCGAAGAATCTTATAATATTCCAGCTGAATCGTTTAAAGATCCTGGGGTCTTAAATTCTATTTTTGATAATCTTCCTCTGATTCTGATCCTTGTCAATAAGGAAGGTAGAGTTGAAAACATCAATCGAGCTACTTCCATTACATTAGGAAAGGAAAAAACGGATAGTATTGGTCTTCTTGGTGGTGAATTGTTTGAATGCATGAATTCGTTGAAAGATGAAGGGTGTGGGAAAAACAAAGAATGCTCAGAATGTACTGTGCGAAACTCTGTAATGTACACTTTTGAGACCGGTGAGAACATTTACAAAAAGGAAGGTGAATTGGAAATAATTACCAATGGCCGGTCTGTAACACTTCATCTTTTAATTTCAACGCTCCTGATAAAACAAAACAATGAACCAATGGTTTTGCTCACTGCTGATGATATTACAGAACAGAAGTTGTCTGAAAAGGCACTAAATGAAAGCGAGATCAAGTATAAAGAGTTGGCTGATTCCTTGCCCCAAACGGTTTTTGAAACTGATTTACAAGGAAATCTCATATTTGTCAACCGCTATGCATTTGATATGTTCGGTTACACGCAGGAAGAATTTGCTAAAGGACCAAATGTTTTTCAGACACTGATTCCCGAGGATCTGGAGAGAGCTAAACTAAATTTAGAGAAGGTCGTGCGTGGAGAAGATCTAGGGTCTAACGAATACACAGCTCTGAGAAAAGATGGCAGTACATTTCCTATCAGCATATATTCAAGTAGAATTGTTCATAATGATGAAACAATAGGTATTAGGGGGATACTTGTAGACATCAGTGAACGCAAGCAAGCAGAAGAAATTCTACGTAAGAGTGAGGCCAGTTTATCCAATGCACAGCGTATTTCCCATCTTGGCAATTGGGATTGGGATCTTGTCAAAAATAAGTTAAAATTGTCAGACGAGATCTATAACATCCTTGGACTGGCACCCCAGGAATTTGAGATTACTTTTGAGGTGTTTCTAAATTCCGTCCATCCTGATGATAGAATGTTTGTTCAGAACGCTATAAATAAGGCTGTATATGAAAATAAACCATATAGTATTGACTACCGCATTCTTTTGCCCGATGGCTCAGAACGTATTGTTCATGAGCAAGGCGAGGTTACTTTTAACAAAGCTGGCCAGGCTATTTGGATGTGTGGGATAATGCAGGATATCACCGAGCGGAAACAGATAGAGACTGCTTTGCAAAAATCAGAACAGAAGTTCAGAACATTTTTTAATAATTCTAATGATCCAACTCTAATATACGATTTAGAAGGCATCATCTTGGAAGTGAACGAAGTTGCTTGTGAATTCATGGGTTATAGCAAAGATGAAATGCTGAGTATGTCGATTATGGACCTGGATTCTCCTGAGTATGCATCAAATGTAACTGATAATATCAAGCAGTTACAAAAGGAAAAAAGTTCCATATTTGAAAGCGTAGCTATTTGCAAAGATGGCACCCCTATCCCCATAGAACTAAGCAATCGAGTTATTGAGTATGATGGTAAACCAGCTGTCTTCTCCGCTTCTAGAAATCTCACAGAACGCAAGAAGGCGGAGATGGAAATCCTGCGTTGGAAAGAACGTTACGAAGCCGCTGTAGAGGCAAGTGGGCATATTCTCTATGACTGGAATGTTGAGACGAACTATGTAACTTATGGCGGCGAACTAGAAAGGATGTTAGGCTATAGTCTGGAAGAGATGAAGGACGGTCTTAACAACTGGCTAGAGCTGATTCATCCAAAAGATAGGGAATACTTCAAGAAAACGATTAAGGACCTTATCACAACTAAGAAATCTGCTAATCTGGAATACCGAGTTTGCAGAAAGGATGGGAGCTATATCATCGTTGAAGATGCTGGTCGCTTCATAAGAAACATACAGGGCGAACTCATTGGGATGGTGGGCTTTGTCAAGGACATCACCGAAAGTAGGGAAGCACAGGAAGCAATGCTACAAGCAAAACTTGTGGCAGAAGCTGCCAACAGGACCAAATCTGAATTCCTTGCAAACATGAGCCATGAGCTACGCACGCCTCTTAATTCCATCATCGGCTTCTCACAGTTGCTAAATAGCAATCCTTCCGGTAACCTGGACGAAAAGGAAAGTAAATATTCATACAATATTATGGACAGCGGGAAACACTTACTGGATTTGATCAATGACATTCTTGAGATCTCGAAGATCGAAAGCGGGAAAATAGAACTTGAATGTGAAAAGTTTAGTTTATCTTCCTTCATTCGTAATATGGAATATATAATTAAACATCTGGCAGATGAAAAGAACATTGAGATCTGTAATCAGTTTAGTTCTGAAAATATCGAAGTGTATGCTGATAAATTAAGGATGAAACAAATATTGTATAATCTATTAAGCAATTCCTTGAAGTTCACACCTGAAAATGGTTGTATATAGATCAATGCTGTTAATTGTGACAATATGCTGGAGATGTCTGTGTCAGATAATGGTATTGGTATTCCCAAAAATAAACACGATGAAATATTTGATACCTTTAAACAGGTGGATTCTTCAATTGCCAGAAGTTATGGGGGCACTGGTCTTGGTCTTGCAATTGTTAAGAAATTTGTTGAAATGCATGGTGGTAAAATTTGGGTTGAAAGTGAAGTTGGAAGGGGAAGCACGTTCAAATTCACAATTCCAATTGATTCTGAAACCACTACCTTTTAATTGTTTTAGTTCGAATTTGATTGCCTTTAGCAGACAGCATTTCTTTTTTGTAAAGGACTGAATACCTAAGTCTATTCCTCAACACTCACATCTCTAAAAAATGTGAATCTATTTATAGATGAACAACAAAATATTCTTGGGGTTTGGTGGATATGATCAAGAATTTAGCTTAGTTATTACTTGATCAGTTTCTTCAATATGCCCTATCTATAAATTGAGGAGTGAATTTTAATGAGTGATGAGAAAACTTCCAGCTTAACTACTGCTTTTGGAATTCCGGTGGGGGACGATCAGAACAGCCTCACGGCCGGAGAACGTGGTCCAGTTCTCATACAGGACGTTCACCTTTTGGAGAAACTTGGTCATTTTAACCGTGAACGCATCCCTGAGCGTGTTGTGCATGCCAAAGGTGCAGGTGCTGGCGGCTATTTTGAAGTGACTGCCGATGTGACCAAGTACACAAAAGCCAAGTTCCTTTCTGAAATCGGTAAGCGTACTGAAGTCTTTGCCCGCTTTTCCACCGTAGGTGGTGAAAAAGGTTCTGCCGATGCAGCAAGGGACCCACGTGGTTTTGCCATAAAGTTCTACACTGAAGATGGAAACCATGACCTTACCGGTAACAACACACCGGTGTTCTTCATTCGGGACCCTTTAAAGTTCCCTGATTTCATTCATACACAGAAGCGAAATCCTGCCACAAACTGCAAAGATCCAAACATGTTCTGGGACTTTCTATCTCTTACTCCGGAATCAATTCATCAGGTCACGATCCTCTTTTCAGACAGGGGTACACCTGCAACCTTCCGTAATATGAACGGATATTCAAGTCATACTTACAAGTGGTACAATGATGATGGTGAATACTTCTGGGTGCAGTATCATTTCAAGACTGACCAGGGTACAAAGACCCTTACCCGCGAGGAAGCAGAAAAATTAAGCGGAACAGATCCTGACCATGCTACAAGGGACCTTTATGATGCTATTGAGAGAGGAGATTATCCTTCCTGGACCCTTGAGATGCAGATCATGACCCCGGAACAGGCCGAAGAATATCGTTTTGATATCCTTGATATAACCAAGGTCTGGCCACATGGTGACTTCCCGACCATCAAGATCGGTAAAATGGTACTTAACAGGAATCCTGCCAATTACTTTGCCGAAGTGGAGCAATCTGCATTCAGTCCCGGTAATTTGGTACCAGGTATTGACATTTCTCCGGACAAGATGTTGCAGGCCCGGGTTTTCTCTTATCACGATAGCCATGTCCACCGTCTGGGCCCTAATTATCATCAGATCCCTGTGAATGCTCCTAAGAAGGCACCAGAAACCAGCTATCAGCGTGATGGATTCATGCGAATTGATGCCAATGGAGGCGGCGGACCAAATTACTGGCCTAACAGCTTTGGTGGTCCTGCTCCAGACCCTGATGCTTTGAAACCAGCCTTCGAAGTATCCGGTAAAGCAGACCGTACGCCTTATGTTCATCCCAACGATGATTTTGTGCAGGCAGGTAACCTGTATCGTAACGTTATGGATGATCAGGCTCGTGAGAACCTTGTGGGTAATATTGTTTCCCATCTCTCTGGCGCACAAAAACGCATTCAACTCAGGCAGACCGCTATATTCTTCAAGGCTGATCCCGATTATGGAGGCCGTGTGGCTGAAGGGTTGGGTCTGGATGTAAAGGAAGTTGAGCGTCTTGCCAATATGACTCAAGAAGAACGTGTAAAAGCTACTGAAAAGTAAAACCTTATTTAATGAAATTTCAATGTTCCACCGTAGAATTATAATAATCTGATCTTACGGTGGAATTTATATCATTTTTTCATAGTTTATATCTAAATTTATAATAGCTATTGATCAGATGTGTACATTTTTAGATCTGTAAATTTGTTCGTGACGCTCCTTGCTCGGCTTAAATATCAGCCTTTTTCAGAGTTATCCAGAAAACACTACCCTGACCCTCTGGATTGTCACTTACTCCCACATCACCCTCATGTAGCTCCATGATCCTTTTCACTATCGCAAGGCCAATGCCTGTGCCCTTAATGTTGCCTTTGTTAACACGTTTGAACCTGTCAAATACCAGGGGCTTATCTTCATCTGCAATTCCTTCGCCTGAGTCGGTTATGCTTATTTTCCAGAATTCTCCTTGATCAGCAACATCGACTACTACCTTTGTTCTTTTCGGGCTGTATTTTACAGCATTTGAAAGAATATTTGCAAATACATCTTCTACCATGGGGTCAGCTTTCACAAAATAAGGCCCGTGAAGATCGAGTTCAATTGACATTTCTTTTTCATCGGCCTGTTTTTGAATATACATGGCAGATGATCTTAACATAAATTCAAGGTCAAAATCCCTCAAAGTAATTTCATCTGACTCTTCCAGCATTGAGAATTTTGATGCTTCCTCTATCATTAGGATCAATTTTGAGGTGACATTTTTCAAATGCTCTATTTTAGTGACTTTATCAGGATCTTTTTCTGTTTCCAGTAACACACCAACATATCCATTTATGAAGCTTATAGGATTCATCAGATCGTGACGCATAATATCAGTAAAAATGGTCTTAAGTTCATTCGAACGCTCAAGTTCTGCTGCATATTTTTTCAGCATATCCTCATCTTCTTTCCTCTTAGTGATATCACGGATCACTCCACCAAAATAACGACCATGTTTTGAATTCCAGCTTGATATTGAAAGTTCAACTGGGATCTCAGAACCATCCTTTTTCAAACCCTCTATCTGGACAGTTAGGCCAGTTATATCTGATCCATCGAATTTATTTTTATGAGCTTCCCTATATCTTTCCGGGATCAATGTCAAAAGATGAGCACCTATTGTTTCATCTCTATCATAACCGAATATTGATTCAGCTCTTTTATTCCAGTAAACGATCTTTCCTTTGGAATTTACGATCATAACTGCATCATGTGCAGATTCGATGACGGCTCTGAAGCGATCACTGCTTTCTTTTACTATAAACTCGTTTTCAAATATGTCTTGAGCAGTTCTCTTCAACATAAAAAAGTAAAAAGAACACAATAATACGAAGAGCAAAATTGACCTTACAATTAACGTTTTCAAATTTTCAACGAACAGGTTTTTTTCTGCTGTTATATCCTGTCTGATCAGCATGAAACCGACTTCATCGCCTGAAGCATCATTTAATGTAATTGATGATGTATGCCATATAGTTTCATTATCTTCTATTTCAAGAGAATTACCTTTCGTTATAGATTTTTCTAATTTGATGGGCTGTTCAAAAGCAGTCGATAAAGGAACTGTGCCATAAATAATAACTTTTGAAGAATATCGGTCCCACTCTGCTTCACGGTCTAATCGAAGAATGCCATTTTCCCAGTTATCCCTATCAAGAGAATCCTTGTAGATAAAAACGGTCAACTCAGCACCCGTATTTTCTGAGATCGAGTTGAGAATATCCTCTATTTCTTTTCCAAGTTCTATGTAGCCGATCAATGTTCCATTGGAATATACAGGTTTTACAGCACGCAGAGTGAAAAATCCCAGTGAACCAAGTTCCACTCCAGTAACAACATTCCCTGTTCTTTCAGCTTCGAGTATGGTGAATCTTTCAATGGTCCCCCCTCTCTGATCAGGTCTATGGACCCTCAACACATTTACCCTATTACGATCCTGATAATAAAAGTGGGTTATATTATGGGTCTGAGATAGTCTCTCGTACAAATTCTGGGAATTTAATAAAAGCGTATCAGTGTCTTGCTTTTCCAAGGCATCGATCAAAGGTTCATTTGCAGCGATAAAATTCAATTCAGTAACCATTTTTGAAGATTGTTTCTCCAATGTTATCTCATACTCATTCTGAACGAGATCTATTGTTCTCTGAATCCCCTCTTCCATTTGTTGATCCTGCTGCCACCATAGTAAAACTGAAAAGGAAGCGATCAATATCAATGCTGTAAGAAGCAATGGGATCAATAATTTCCATATAATTGGACTCGAAGATGGGACTTTGTCTAATGGTGATCTTTTCTTAGCACTTCCATTGAGTCCATTTCTATCACTTAAGACCATATTTTCCCATATACCCTATTTGAAAACCAACTTAATATCAGTTGTGTAATATATTATATAAATTATATGTATGACTGAAAAAAATCAAATGAGAAATTATTCAAGGCAAATGACCTTTGTATTCTGTTCCATATAGTGTAAAAAAAGATAGACAGCTTTTGTATTTTGTAAAGCTTAAGGACTGTTTTTTCCGATTGAAGCTAATAAACTGAAGGTTTCGATATAGATTATCAATTAAAAAATAAAGCATGCAATATTTGTGTGCTCAATTTATTTTGGAATTTCTAAAGAGTCAGAATTTCGGTTCTGTAGAGATCCTTTACAATAAAAAATGTACAAACATGCTCGTAGAAAACGATAAATTCGGATATTTTTATGCTATGTATAAAATTAATAAAAAAGAAATGAGAGAGAAGTTATAACTCTTCTCCCAGCCATTCATTTACCTTTTCAGGATTGTTCTCTATCCATTTTGCTGCTGCATCCTCAGGAGCCATTCCATTCTCCATATCACTCATCACTGACTGTATGTCTTCATGGGTCCAGTGGAATCTTGTGAGTACATCATATACCTCTGGCATATCTTCTTCAAGGCCTATGCGGGCAAGGGTCTCTACATTATCTGCCTGGCCAAAGGCTCCTTCTGGATCATCAAGGTACTTCAAGTCCCAGCGATCAAATGACCAATGTGGTGACCAGAGTGTAACAACGATGGGTTCTTCATCATCAATAGCTTTGAGAAGCTGTGCGGTCATGCCTGCGGTACTGCTTGAGATCAGCTTGTAATCCAGATCATAGGCTTCGATTGCATTTTCGGTATTCTGCATGATACCTGATCCAGGGTCGATACCGATGATCTCTCCATTAAACATTTCCTTGTTGTCGTTGAGTTCTGCTATGGAATCTATCTCTACATATGCTGGTACAACAAGTCCCAGAGGTGTGCTCTCAAGGTTTTTTCTAACACTAACCAACTGGTCTCCATACTGGTTCCAGTAGTTCTCCTGTGTCACAGGTAACCATGCGGATGTTGTGAAATCGAAATCTCCCTGTGCGACTCCCAGATAAAGGGCACCTGCATCCACTGCAATGATCTCAACATCATAGCCCTTTTTCTCAAGAACCTGCTCAATCACATTTGTGCTTGCTATTTCGCCGTCCCATAGAACATATCCTACAGTTACTTCCTTTGATTCTGTGTCAGTTCCGTCTTCCTGCTGGACACAGCCTGCACCAACAAGACTTATTGCAATTAGCAATACCAGTAATAATGATTTTATTTTTCCGTTCAATATATCACAAACACTATTTTTTTTATTTATGGGGCAATATGCGGTGGTTCCGCAATAAAAGTAAAAAGATAAGGCACCTCATTTTGGTGTGAGATGCTGCGTGAACCGGTCGAGTATGATCGCTATGATCACAATTCCAAGTCCTGCTTCAAATCCCTGGCCTATATCTACCCTCTGAATTCCGATGAGTACCTGATATCCCAGACCTCTTGCACCGATCATGGCAGCTATTACTACCATTGAAAGGGAAAGCATTATGCACTGATTTACACCGGCCATTATGCTTGGCAGAGCAGTTGGCAGTTCCACCTTGGTCAGTTTCTGCCAGGGTGTTGATCCAAATGCATCTGCGACCTCGGCAAGTTCTTTTGGCACCTGCTGAATTCCCAGGGTGGTAAGTCTGATCGCAGGGGGCATTGCAAAAACGATCGTTGCAACAAGTCCCGGAACATTACCAAGCCCGAAGAATATGACTGCAGGGATAAGATAAACGAACGATGGCATTGTCTGCATCAGGTCAAGTAGAGGCTTGATGACGTGGTATGCAAATTCATTCTTTGCTGAAACTATTCCCAATGGTATTGCGATAATTAATGCAAGGGATGCCGATGTGATTACAAGGGAAATAGTCTCCATGGATAGTACCCATAGTCCCATGTTCTCTATCAGGAGCAGGCCAACTGTACTTCCTATCGCAAGTTTTAGGTCCTTCTTGCCGATGAAATATGCAGCGATACCAATTATCAATGCAAATACAATGGGAGGGAACAAGAGCAGGGTATCATTAAGGCCGGATATCATGTAATCGGTTGCATCACTGAATAGGTCCAGCAATACTCCAAAATTACCTTCGATCCAGTTGACCAGAACTTCTATAGCCTCACCCACCGGTATTTTAGTTATAGCCATTGGTCACACCTCCTCGATCGCAAGTGCACCAAGTACACTTCCTCTTACAATTATTCCAATAAGTTTTCCATCATCTCTTGCAACTGCAAGAGGGGAACTGTTCTCTATTATCGGTATAAGTTCATTTAAAGGTGTATCAGGATGAATGGTCGTGACATCATCGGACATAATATCTCTAAGTCCCTTTCCTTCTTTTGAGCCTTTTAATGCATCATCCACCTTAATGATACCTTCAACATGCTTTTCCCTGTTCACAACAAAAATAGAGGATATACCATGTTCCCTCATCAATTGCAATGCAACTTTCGGACCTGAGTTTATCGAGACTACAGGTTCGGCACGTTTCATTACCGCTTCTGCAGTAAATATCTTGGTCCGGTCAACACCTGCCACGAACCTTGAGACATAATCATCAGCAGGTTCTGTGAGGATATCTTCAGCAGTGCCGATCTGGGCGATCTTACCATCATTCATTATCATGATACGGTCACCAAGTTTCAGAGCTTCATCAAGATCATGAGATACGAAAACGATAGTTTTCTGCATCTTGTCTTCCAGTGCAAGCAATTCGTCCTGCATCTCGCTTCTTATAAGGGGGTCAAGAGCGCTGAAAGCTTCATCCATCAGCAGGACGTCTGGATCGGTTGCAAGGGCCCTTGCAAGTCCGACCCTCTGCTGCATTCCTCCGCTGAGCTGGGATGTTTTGCTATCTTCATAACCTTTGAGACCCACTGTCTCGATAGCTTCCTTTCCCTTAGCATCTCTCTCTTCTTTTGACATACCCTGTATCTCGAGACCGTATGCAACATTATCAAGAACAGTTCTGTGGGGAATAAGTGCGAAATTCTGGAAAACCATTCCCATTTTATTCCTGCGCATCTCTCGCAGTTCTTCCGAACTTGCTGTGGCAACATCATCTCCATCGAGGAGAATATGTCCATCCGTGGGATCGATCAGGCGGTTAATACATCTCAAAAGAGTGGATTTTCCTGAGCCGGAAAGGCCCATTATCACAAAAATCTCGCCTTCATATATATCAAAACTGACGTTGTAAAGTCCAACGTTCTGTCCCGTCCTTTCAAAAATTTCACTTTTTGAGGATCCGGTTTCAATGAGAGAAAGTGCTTTCTTGGGTTTTTTCCCAAAAATTTTAGTTAGGTTTCGTACTTCAATTTTTTTTTCCGACTTAATATTAAAATCTCCAGTTAACATTGGATACTAGCCCAACGCTGGGTAAAACAGATTTTAGGTTTAAATTAGAGTAGCTCTAATCAGTGAAACCATGTGTTATAATATTTGTGGCTTATATTTGATTGGATATTTTTAATCGAATCTGACATATAGTGAACAAATACATTTATGATTCGTGATAAATAGAGGTCTAATTATTTCCTCTGAAATTCAATTTCATGTTGTAGCAAACGATCCCTTTTTCACAATGACATGTTCGAACCATAACTATATCATAAAATCATGAATCCCATTATCTGTTCATCGTCTGCTGCTGCAAGAATTCAATAATTATATAAATATTTAATAACAAAAAGTCCCTTGTATATGTTTGTACCAGATACACAACTTGATGGACGAAGACATGTGGTCATTATCTACAATTAATGATAATAAAGCGAGATTCACTCCGTTCTATATGGCAAATGGATAAAGGGATGAAATGAAATATTCAAAGACTATCCAGAAAGGGCTGGACTATATTGCAACAATATGTGCAACTGAACTATCTCCTCTTGAGATCAGAACATTGTTGTCCAAAACCGTGACAAAGAACTATGATGTAGTGCACGATATAATGGAAGCCGCCAGAACGGAAGGAATTGTTGAGAAGAGGGATGGTACTTATCATTTCTGTCGTGAAGCACACGCACTGGAATTCTACAAACCTAAAATAGTTTTCAAAAAAGAAAGCAGTAAATGTCGATGTTGTGGCAGGGCTATGAATGAATGCTGGTATATCGAACTAAAGTCTGGAATTATTGGTCCGTACGGTTCTACATGTGTCAGAAAGTTGTACCTTGAACATCTATTTGAAGAAGAATGATCTTCAATTCATTTTTAAGTGACTCAAACTAAATTCCATAATCATCTTTTTTTGTGAATGCTTGGATCAGCATTAATATTTCAAGATCTTAAGAAATTAAAATGTTTATCACAGTGTCTCTATTATTAATATCCGAATTATTGCAACTACAATTGGATCTTCCTTTGTATCTTCTAAGGTCAATTTGACTTTCCTATACACAATGGATGTTCATTACTGGATCAGATTCGAAGTTCATCAAACTTTAAGTAGAAATAGCGACATATTGCTAATTATTAGTAAGTGGGGAATTAAGTGGATACATATACGATCGTAGAGGTCATCTTAAGATCAATTGCTAACTTATTCACGATAGTAGGAACGATCTTAATAACGTATGGTGGCTTGAGATCAACGTATAAGCTGATCATGTTTGAGATATTTAAAAAACCATACGAATATAATGAGATCCGAAGAGATCTAACTAATAGAGTAATATTCGGGCTCGAGTTTTACATAGCAGCCGACATTCTTGAGACGGTGTTAGCTCCCACAACTGAAGAACTTATACTTTTGGGTGCAGTCGTAGGCATCAGGACTGTTTTGGGATATTTTTTGGGTAAAGAAGCAAAAGAGTACCCTTTAGATTGAATCAACAGAATGTTTTCAAAAAATGACTTGACATTCTGAATCCTTCGGAATGTTCAAATTAATACATCCTTTCCCTGGAAAACTATTTTCCCAACTACTTTTCAAACGCATCTGTCAATTCTTCTCATTTTTTATTCTTTGATCTGATCATCTACCAACAATAGCATATACCTAAGCTGTTTATAAAAAAATGGGTATTATAGTTAAAAGGTGATAACATGAGTTTTAAAAATATTTTAAAAGGGGAATACACGGAAGCTGAGAATGTGATGCTTGAAAAGCATGTTCCAACTATCGAGGTCCTAAGTGGTCATGGTGGAGATGGGAATGACTTAGTTCGGGTTATCGTGGGCAAAGAGGTTGCGCATCCAAATACAATTGAACACCACATCGCATGGATAGAACTCTATGGTGTGAAACATACAGGAGAGTCAGTAAACCTTGGCAAGATGGTCCTGAGTCCAGGTAACACTAGACCGGACGTTAGCTTCAAGATCGAATACATCGAGGAATTTAAGTCATTCTGTGCTCTTGAATACTGTAATGTTCATGGTGTATGGGAAGGTAGCCTGGATATAACTGATCTCTGATCGATGTCACTTTGATAGCAAAATTGATTTTGTTGAGTTTTCGAGATTATTCTCGATAAAGACAAGATCATTTTTATCTATTTTATTTGATTTTTCATCTTTTTTTTAGATAAAGTCGAAAACCTTTTTTATAAGTTATTTTATTTATTACTTCCGCAATAATATCGCTGGGGAGTAAAAAAAGAATGCTACACTTAGAAATACGCAGACATTTTCTACTAATATTTCTCATTCTTTGCTTTACTGCTCTGATATATAGTAATCTCCCTCTTGATAGTGACCCAATGATCATCTCCGTACAACAGGAAAACCAAACAATCGAGGATATCCTGTTTGATGAAATATCCCTGGCACTTGATGGTTCTGAAGTCCGCATAACCGGAGTGAGCTACTATGAAGATATCAATTCTATAGTTATCGGATTTGAAAAAAAGTGGCTTTGTACTAATCCTGACCTGAAAACTTCAATAGTTGATTCTGTTTTCACAGCTACTTCAGTGATTATCACACATCCGGAGGAATTAGCCGGTAAAAAGATCGTTTTCACTGGAAGTGCAATAAAGCGGAATGGAATGGGGGATCAGAACATGGTGAAGATCTTCCAGACCGAAATAGCATTTGATGATGCTCTATATGTTGATTGGGATGAGTTCAACGGTCCTGGGAGACAAAAGGAGCTTAAGAATGCCAGTTTTGAATATGTATGGTGGCACTCTGATCTTTCAACTGGAACACAAGGTATGCCTGTATCTTTATGATACTTGAGATTGATCCCTAAAATAGGATCTGCTTCAATATCTTATTTTATCATGCATCAATGGTGATTACATCTGCCAAACACTTACCCGGATGTTCTCTGTGAAGATCCTTTAACCATAAACCAGTATAAGATCCACAGAAGTGTTGATCTTATTGCTGATCAGCAAGCCTGTTCGCTCCAATGAATTTGAAGAGCATGGCTCCAAATAAAGTGGTTATGATGAGAAAAAAAATTCTTTCTGCGATTGAAAGTGGTGCAAAGTTCGTTAAGAGAACACCAGTTACTAAAGTGTTATGAATTTCTGCGAATATGCCCAAAGTAAAGTAAGATAATATTATAGTTCCAAATATAGAATATTCTACTTTCATGTGTGTTCCCCCCATTATTAACTTGACAACTACATGTTTATTATCAAATTGATAACTTCACCATGTAACTCAACAGTCCATAAAATTTGTCTAATACGTTATAAACATTTCGATTTTATATTGTCCGACCTTTTCCTGAAATTTAGATCAGTTGAAAGATTAATAGCCTTTGATCTTGAAAGATAAATTATATATCTTATAGAACGCAATTTCACGCCGTTAACAACTATTCAAAACCTTTATGTTGAATGTGTTTTAAGTCTTAACTGTAATTAATATCGATAGACGTAAGTATTAGACATGTATTTTGATTTGCAATGCGGTCTACATTTATTATCTGTTAACAATCTACGAAGTCTGGAAACTCTTGTACTTCAATATGAAAAAGAGATCTCTTCAAAACGATCGGAGGAAATATGCTCGAGATAAAAGATCTTACAGTAGAGATTGGCGGAAGGAAAATCCTTAACAAGGTCAATCTCAAAGTGGAACAGGGCAGCACTACTGTCCTTTTCGGCCCTAATGGTGCCGGCAAATCTGCTCTTCTCATGACGCTTATGGGATTTAGCGGTTATGATATTGTGGGTGGGCAGATATTGTTCAAGGGAGAAGATATCACCCATCTTTCAGTGAATGAAAGGGCTGAGCGTGGTCTTGGGATCATGACACAGAGACCACCCAACCTTACCGGTGTTAAACTTAAGGATCTGGTCAAGGTCATAAGTAATGACCACAGCCTTGACACCGAAGCCGCTTCTAAGAAGCTTGATATGGATCGCTTCATGGACAGGGATGTAAATGTCGGTTTTTCCGGCGGTGAGATCAAAAGGTCTGAACTATTACAGCTTTCCGCACAGAACCCATGCCTTTACCTGCTCGATGAACCGGAATCCGGTGTGGATCTTGTGAGTATTGAAGAGATAGGAACGACCATCGATGAGCTGCTCTCAAGCAGATCAAAGTGTTCCGTCGACCATCACAAGAGAGGAAATTCCGCACTTATTATAACACACACAGGCCAGGTTCTCGATTACGTTGAACCGGATGTGGGATACATACTCTGCAATGGTACTGTAATGTGCAGAGGTAACCCACGTGAAATGCTCAAGGAAATAAAAGCACAGGGATATCAGGAGTGTATAGAATGCAAAGTGGCACGTCTCTAAAGGAAAGGGCTGAGAAGGCCATTGAAAAGTCTGCGATGTATGGAGAGGATTTCGACCTTAACGAATTCGAGGTTGCTACAAGGGAAGTTCCACAAACAGAGGATCTTGAGGACCTTGATGATGAGTTCAAGCAAACGCTCCTGAATGTTGGTGTGTTGACGGATGATAAGGAACGCTCAGGCAGTTTCTTGATGCTCGATAACGCAGTTTCCCACTCTTCACTTAAGGATCCCAACATTGAGTTGATGTCACTTCATGAAGCCCTGGAAAAACATGATTGGCTCAAGGATTATTCCTGGAAGCTTGTCGCAGTGGATGCTGACAAGTACACCGCAAAGAGCTATCTTGAAAATGCTAACGGTTATTTTATCCGTGCACCTGCCGGACAAAAAAGTTCCATGCCTGTGCAGACCTGTCTTATGATGGGCCATAAGGACGTTGCACAGACCGTTCATAACATCCTTATCGTGGAAGAGGATGCAAAGCTGGATGTCATTACAGGATGTACCACCAAAAAGGGTGTTGAAAGGGCAATGCATCTTGGTATCTCAGAAATATATGTCAAGAAGGGCGGTGTTTTGAACTTTACCATGATACACAACTGGGCAGGTGATGTCGGTGTCAGACCAAGGACAGTTATCCATCTGGAAGAAGGGGCATCGTTCGTTAATAATTATATCCTGCTAAAGCCCGTAAGGTCCATTCAGTCCTATCCGACTGCTATACTTGATGGTGAAGGGGCTTTTGCAAGGTTCCATACAATAGCTGTTGCTCATCCTGGGTCAGAGCTTGACCTTGGCAGCAGGGTTCTGTTCAATGCACCCAATACAAAGGCCGAACTGATCTCAAGGACCATCACAACAGGTGGTAAGGTCATCGCAAGAGGCGAAATGGTAGCGAATGAACCGCATTGTAAGGGTCACCTCGAATGTCATGGTCTTGTCCTTAAGGATGGAGGTACGCAGCTTGCCATTCCGGTCCTTGAAGCGAACGTGGCAGATGTGGAACTTACTCACGAAGCTGCTGTTGGAAGGATCGCCAGAGAACAGGTCGAATACCTGATGGCACGCGGTCTTTCAGAAGAAGATGCAGTGGGAATGATCGTGCGTGGTTTCCTCGATGTCGGTATTACAGGTCTTCCTGAAGAGCTTGCAAAAGATATCGATGATACTATTGCACAGATCGGAAAGGATGCTGTTTAATAAGCATCCTGTTCCTTTTTATTTAGATCTTGCCCCTTATAAGGGTCGTTCGTTCCTTTTTTTAAATCTTTGAAATTGTCGTTGAAACGAATTCAATTCTTTTTATTATTTTTAAGTAATTTATCAATTTTTGGTTGGTGGATGGTGAAAACAGTTGCTGGCAACCAAATGTATAAATATTCTAAAGTTCACTTTGTGAAGGGGTAAAACATGAATTGGAAAATTCTATTTGCAACATTTGTTGCTTTAGCTGTTATCCTTAGTGGATGTACAGAACCTGCTTCTGATGATACAGAAGTGGAGAAGGGAGAAGTGGTCATAGGTTCAAAGCTGTTCCAGGAATCATACATTCTGGCTCACATGGCCGGTATAATGCTCGAAGAAGCAGGATATGAGGTAGATGTGAAGGAAGGCCTTGGAGGCACTTTCGTAAACTATGAGGGTCTGAAACAGGGCAGTGTGGATGTATATGTTGAATACACTGGTACTGCATACAGCCAGATACTTGAAGAGCCTGCTCTTGAAGTGTGGGATCCTGAAGTCGTTTACCAGAAGGCTGAAGAAGGTCTGAAGGAAGATGGAGTACTGGTCATAAGCGATCTTGGTTTTGAAGATGCCTATGCGCTTGCAGTGAAAAAGCAGTGGGCTGAAGAGAACAATGTTGTTGTTATCAGTGATCTTGAGACTCATGCATCAGATCTGATAATCGGTACAGACCCTGAGTTCGCACTTCGTGAAGATGGTCTTCCACGTATAAGTACCATCTATGGATTTGAGTTCAAAGAGGTTAAGCCAACAGTTGCTACACTCATGTATGAGGCTATAAAGCTCGATGAGGTCGATGTCATCTCAGCCTATACTACAGATACAAGGAACGAGCTATTCGATCTTACGATCCTGGAAGACGACATGAACGCATTACCACCATACGATGCGATCGTTGTAATGTCTGCTGAATTTGCAGCAGCAAATCCTGATGCTGTAGTAGCTCTTGAGAAACTGGAGGGTCAGATAGACACAGATACTATGAGAGGTCTTAACTACCAGTTCGATGTCGAAAAGCGTGAACCTGGGGACATTGCCAGGGACTTTTTAATAGAGACTGGATTGATAGAGGGGTAATTCCCTTTCGATCCATTTGATTTTCGTTCATCTTTATTTTTTTATAGCTGCAAAACAGCTCTTTAAAGTGAGATCTATTATGCCATCCAAAAGGTTATTCGACAGGATCGATTCGATACAGCTTCGCGGTGTGACGAAGAAATATGATGACAGGTTTGCTATCAACGATGTTTCCATTGATATTGAAGGTGGGGAGCTGGTCATTTTCATAGGACCCAGTGGGTCCGGGAAGACTACAACGCTCCGTATGATCAATCGTTTGATAGAACCTGATTCAGGGACCATTCTCATCAATGATCAGGATATCATGGAACTTGAACCGGTCGCTCTTCGCAGGAACATCGGTTATGTCATACAGAATATCGGTCTTTTCCCTCACATGAACATTGCCGAGAACATTGGTCTCGTGGCCAAACTGGAAAGCTGGGATGAGAAAAAGATCAAAGACAGAGTAGAATATCTCCTTGATTTTGTTTCCCTTCCGTCTGAGATGTTCATGGATAGGTATCCTCATCAACTAAGCGGTGGACAGCAGCAAAGAGTTGGCCTTGCAAGGGCGCTCATGATGGACCCTCCTCTTTTGCTCATGGACGAACCCTTCGGTGCACTTGATCCGATCTTAAGAAAACAACTTCAGGAAGAGTTCTATCAGATAAGAGAAAAACTGGGCAAGACCATAATATTTGTAACACATGATATCGAAGAAGCTTTCAAGCTCGGTGACAGGATCGCGATAATGGACGATGCGAAACTTGTTCAGATAGGTACAGCTGAAGAATTGATCTTCCATCCTGCGAACGAGATGGTGGCAAGCATTGTGGATACCAGTAAGAAGTTCAAGCACCTTGATACATTGAAAATAAAGGACCTTATATCCCCTCTTGAGTGCATGTATGTCCACGATGGATCACTTGATGTTGAGAGTGCTATCAGTTCCATGATAGAGAAGAACATAGAGATCGCTGTCGTTTCTAATGGTTCGGGTCCACTTGGTATTGTAAAGCTTATAGATCTACTGCGTATGGATGATAAAGAAAGCAAAATTATAGATCATGTTGTTGAAATTCCTTCATTTTCCAGAAATGAACTGCTTTCATCCTCACTGAAAATAATGCAAAAGGATGGACATTCTATGGCCTTTGTCATGACCGATGGAAAACTAAGCGGGTTCCTGTTTCCAAATGATGCTTTCAGTCAGGTAATTGGATAAGGAGCATAAAGGGGTTGATTCTCTGTTATTGTCTGATCTTGTTGAAGTCTGGGAAACGAACTCATTGACATTGCGTACGATCGAGCATCTGACGATGTTCAGCATTGCCATAGTTCTGGCTTCCATCATAGGTGTATCTCTTGGTTTATTCCTTTTCTCCAGACCAAGGATAGCACATCCCATGCTCAATCTTTTAAATCTTGTAGAGACCATACCCGATATTCCATTATTGGTACTGCTATTGCCTATATTCGGTCTTGGAAGAGATCCTACCATTGTGGCATCAGTACTCTATTCCCTTTTACCTATTACACGAAATACCTATACCGGTCTTAAAGAAGTGGATCTTAAATACGTTGATATTGCACGTGCAATGGGTCTGTCCGAAAAGGATATACTGTTAAAGGTCAGGATACCTCTTTCTTTACCTATGATCGTCGGAGGTTTGCGTATAGCTCTTGTTTTTACCATGGGCGTTGTAACACTTGGCGGCCTGATTGCTGCAGGTGGACTCGGAGCAGCTCTTATTGCCGGAATACAGCTCTATAAGATAAACACGATCCTGGTAGCCGGTCTCTGGACAGGTTTGCTCGCTGTTATCTTTGACGGGCTTGCCGGAATTGTTGAGAAACGCCTTCAGAGGAGGTATGGTATATGGTAACTCTTGAGACGATACTCAGCCATACTGCTGACCACCTGGTATTGGTGGTCATGACACTGATCATAAGCATTTGCATATCCATGCCCCTTGCATTTGGTTCACTTTACAACAAGCGTTTCGGTTATGTGGTGATCAAGTTTGCAAATCTTGCACAGGCGGTTCCAAGTTTTGCAGTTGTTGCTATCGTTGTCCCTCTTATGGGAATTGGTTTCTATCCTGCCGTGGTGGCGATATTGCTTCGTGCATTGCTTCCAATAATCAAGAACACTTATATTGGGCTTTCAACGGTCGATCCGTCAATGCTTGATTATGCTGATGGTATTGGGCTGAACGAGTGGCAGATACTTCGCTATGTTCGCCTGCCTAATGCTTATCCCGCTATTTTTGCAGGTATCAAGTTCGCTTTCATACTCATCAACAGCATTGCTATTCTCACAGCGTATATAGGAAGTGGTGGTCTTGGTGAACTAATATTCCAGGGACTTGTTGCATTCAATAATGAGAAGATCCTCGCAGGTGCTATTCCGGCTATTCTGATTGCGATAGCATTTGATATTATATTTACTAGGATCGAAAAGAAGCTTACACCTCATTACAGAAAATGAGCTTTTAAGATTATCCTTTAGTGGCTCTGTAGAAATCCTAATAACCATTAAAATATAAGCCACAGAAAAGCAGATGAACGTCGATTTTAAGATCCTATCTACATTACCTGCTAAACATTTGTTTAGCAAGCACTCAATTCCGAAGGATCTGACTGTATCTGTTCCATCTGTGGTTTCTAATTGATTTCCAGATCTGATATCTACAAAGCCGATTTTATAACTAATTATAAAACATCTGAATATTAACATTATAGAGTCTATACTTGCTATCGATTTTAAATGAAAACTGCATAAGGATTATGATAGTACAGCAAACACTTTTGAGAGAATGACGCTGTAAGATATGCCTGTGAAATACAGAGTTGATGAGTATCTATTCCTCACTGATAATCTCTGCTATCAGATTCCACCATCATCGACCTCAACAACAGCAAGGAACCTGTTCGGCATATGAGTGTACATTTGGTGTTTATTTGGATGCGGAGAACTTCTGTAGGAGTTTTGTGGTCATGAGAATTAGTTGTTATTTGAGGAGATTCGCTGGTTGTATCTAATCTGCGAATCAAGATCTCCAGCAAGATTTCCAGCAATCTTCCTGGCAAGGTGATTCTGATAATGTTTGTAGGTGAAAAGACCTTTCATCTCATTGTGTAAGCCAATGTTCCCCTGTATAAGCAACTGAGAGTCATTTGTATCATCTACTGATAATTCCACTGCTTTCGTATTACCAGAACCTTTTAAATCCAGATACTTTGTCTCACCTGATGAAGAAAAACCAAACAGGATATCTGCATCAGACTTTGAATATACTGGAGTATACGAGAATGTACTGACAGTACTGTTTACAAAAAGAAATGGCGAGCTGTAGTCATCTTTTAATTCATCTGTGACTGTCACTGAAAAACCTTCATTTTCCAGAGCAGTGATCAACTCTCTTTCTACGACAGAATCAAAACTGTCCTCATGATGGACATACAGGATTATATCACCATTTGAAAAATTCCCAATATCACCAGTTATATTAGTACTAATGTCAGCGTATACATGACTAGCACTAGAACCTAATCCAAAATACAGAAATGCAAATGAAAAGAAGATTGAAAAAATTATTAAGAATATTGTTATCTGCTTTTTGCTGAACTCCATTTTTTAACATCCATGCTAAAAATATGTTGGAAGATACTTAAACTCTCTGTTTGATATAATCATGACAACAACAATTCCATTTCAGAATATTAGTTGCGTTTTTGAAAAAAGATGCAAGTTGAAATTATATGTTGATGAGAGATGTTCAAATTTAGGTTTTGTAGAAAACATGCCAAAATCGCTATCAATAGGTGGACATAAGAAATAAGCATCAATATCTGCCAGTACATTTTAAATTATTGTTCACTTAATTTCTTGTCCGAATATCGAGGATTTCTACAGAGACCCTGTCCTGAGATTTTAAGTATAATCAAGTGTTGTTACGGATGGTTTTCATTAATGGATATGTCAGGAATCATCAAGATTATCAGTTCTTCACGTGGCTATGAAGGTCAGATAGTTCACGTAGAGAATATTTTGCCACGGGATGCGGAATTCGGTTCGGTAGAACTTAAACCTTTGATACAATATGCTCTTGCTGAGAAGGGGATCAAAGAACTTTATACTCATCAGGCTGATGCTATTAAGGAGGTGCTGGACGGTAAGGATGTCGTGCTTTCCACCAGTACTGCCAGCGGGAAATCGTTGTGTTATATGCTTCCTATCTTTGAGACATTGATGGAGGATCCTAATGCCACTGCTCTTTATATTTCTCCTTTGAACGCTCTTGTGAACGACCAGCTTGAGAGCTTTGAGAAGTTCAGGGATTCCATGGGGCTTGACCTCAATATTAACAAGTTCATCGGAACAATGCCCCCTGAGGAGAAATCTGCAGTGAAGTATGGGAATCCGCGTATCCTTTTTACAAATCCTGAAATGGTGCATTTGAGCTTTTTGCAGTGGAAGCAGCAGTGGAAGAAGTTCCTCTCGAACCTCAAATATATAGTTCTTGATGAGAGCCATACGTATAGCGGTGTTACAGGGATCAATATGGCCAACCTTTTGAGGAGGCTCAACCGTATTTGTGACCATTATGGTTCAAGTCCGCAGTATATCTGCTGTACTGCGACCATTGGAAATCCAATGGAACATACTTCGGCCTTGATAGGCAAGGATGTTACTTTGATAGATAATGATGGTTCCGGCAGGGGAGCTCAAAAGTTCATGTTCTGGAACCCGCCTCTTTATTCCCGATCAAAGAACTTCACTGTTCGAAAAGCGAGTTTTGGTGATACTGTCAATATCTTCACTACCTTCGTCCAGAACGATCTCCAGACCATTGTTTTTACAAGAGCGAGACAGAAGGTCGAAAAGATGTTCGTGGAGGCAAGGAACCAACTCGAAGGCAGGGGTGTCCAAAAGACCATAAGCTCTTACAGAGGCGGCTATTATGGCAATGAGCGTGAGGCCATCGAGAAGGGATTGTCAAGAGGCGAGATCGCAGGTGTCATTTCGACAACAGCCCTTGAACTTGGAATTGATATAGGGGGCTTGGATGCCTGTATTATCGATGGATTTCCGGGCACTTTGATGAGTGCGAGACAGCAGGCAGGCCGTGCGGGTAGGGGCAGCAGTGAGAGTATTGTTGTTCTGGTCGCAGATTCTAATGCCCTTGATCAGTATTATATGAGGAATCCGGGAGATTTCTTCGTTAAGGAGTGCGAGCGGGCTGTTATCAATGTCTCGAATAGGAACATTCAGGCCGACCATTTGCTCTGTGCAGCAAAGGAGTTGCCTTTAAGGGATGAGGATGAGCGTTATTTCGGTGAGGAGTTCAAACGAATAGTCGCTGCTCTTGAGGAAGAAGGTTTACTTGAGGGCGGTTTTGAGAAGCGTTCGCTGGATGGCGGGACGCATATGCGTGTCCATATCAGAGGCACTGAGGGCAATGGCTATACTATCTTCGAGAAAGGCTCCCGCAAGCCCCTTGAGAAGGATATCGACAGGATGCGTGCTTATCGGGAAGGCTTTAAAGGTGCTATTTACTTCAATAAGGGTACTCCATATTGTGTGACGAAACTGGACCATGAGAAGCGTATAATTCAGGTCGAGAAGGCGAGGGATGCATATCATACCAGGGCTCAGGTAACGTCTGATATTGCTGTTCGGGATGTCATAGATAGCAAGCCACTTTCTACCTTTGATGGTGTCAGTGTTGGTTTCGGCTATGTGGAGGTCATCCAGCAGGTAACGGGATACAGGAAGCTCCAGCTTCGTTCTGAAAACGAGCTTGGGAGATTCGATCTTGATATGCCGGAGTTCAGTCTTGAGACCGAAGCTCTCTGGCTCGAACTGCCTGATGGGCTTGTTGGTCTTGTGGAGGAACATGACAGGGATTTCAATGGTGGTATCCATGCCATCGAGCATGCTCTGATCGCGATGTATCCATTACATTTGCTTGCTGACCGCAATGATGTGGGCGGTGTTTCAACTCCCGAACATGGGGATATCGGCAATAGAAGCGGTATTTTCATCTATGATGGCCATGCCGGTGGTGTGGGTTATGCTGAAGCCGGTTATGCAAAGATCGAGGAGATGCTCGAGGTCACATTGAAGGCCATAGAGGGATGTCCGTGCAAGGGTGGCTGTCCTTCGTGTATCCAGTCCCCCAAATGCGGCAATAATAATGAACCCCTGGACAAGGATGCAGCAATCATGATCCTCAGGAAGATGCTTGGCAAACCTGCGTATATCCCTCAGAGGGTACATCTGTCCGAGGTTGCAAAACAGAGAAGCAGTGCTGTCCCGGGCCGTGGAATTTCCAGACCTGTCAAAGTCGGTGATAGTCCTGCTGAAGCTTTGAACAGGGCAAAGAGGAAGCTCAAGAAGCAGGGTTCAGGAAGCTCTGCCGAGTGGGTAAAACTGGGAATTGCTGCCGGCAGGGATGAGAAGGATCATAAGAAAGCCTGTTATTGCTTTGATAAGGCTTTACAGCTGGAGCCGGACAATGTCACTGCTCTGTTCAATAAGGGCATCACCCATCTTCAGATGAAGATGTATCCTCTGGCATTAGAGTGCTTTAATCGAATGCTGAACATCGGTTACAGGGACAATGCCAAGGTGTGGAAGTGCAAAGGGGATTGTTTACGCATGCTCGATAACCGTGCAGGTGCCATTGAATGCTATAATGAGGCCTTGAGATTAAAGCCTGATGATGTTAAGATCAAGCAGGCAAGGGATAGTTTGAGGGCAATGGATAGGGCTTTGTATCCAGATGATATGTGAGATATATATCTCACATCATCTATTTTTTTCGATTTTAAATCAAAATAGATATTTATAAGTAGTATTATTTTTATCAAGTGGTCAAAAAGCTTTAATTTTAAAATTTCATCATTTATTATTTCGTTACTAGAAGGCATGAATTATGACTGATATTGAACAGCAATTTTTGGCTAATTTGGTAATTTATAAGATATGGAAAACCAAATTCCCACTTACCTCAAAAAGTAGAATAATAAGATATAGAGTTGATTAAATTTTGACTCATATCTAAAAATATAGTATGTTAGATTGCTGGGAAAATAGATGGTGAGAAACATGGAAATACTGAACAATATAACTGACCTATGGGGAGATGATCTGAAAAGGACGCTCAAACCCGGTACAAAGCTGAAGATTGCTGCCTCCTGTTTCTCCATTTATGCTTATGAAGCTTTAAAAACAGAGTTGGAAAGGATCGACTCTCTTGAGTTCGTTTTTACGGCTCCGGCCTTTGTAGCAAATGAGGTTACAGACAAAGTCTCTCGGGAGCGTAGAGAATTTCATATTCCTAAACAGCAACGTGAACAAAATCTATATGGAAGTGAGTTTGAAATTCAGCTCAAAAACAAACTTACCCAACGGGCAATAGCTAAAGAGTGTGCCGACTGGATACGAAGAAAAGCAACATTTTGCTCGAATTCAACAAAAGCTCCGATGCAGCAATTTGCCTGTCTGAATGTAGATGATGAAGATACAACTTACATGCCCTTACACGGTTTTACTGCAGTTGACCTTGGGTACAGCCAGGGGGATGCTGTTTCTAATTTCATTAATAAGTTTGATGATGCTGTTTCCACTAAAACTTGGCTGAATCTTTTTGATATGATCTGGGAGGACGATTCCAAGCTACAGGATGTGACGGACAGCATCTGTACACATATTGAATCTGTTTATAAGGAAAATTCACCGGAAAAGATCTATTTCCTTATGCTTTACAACATATTCAATGAATTCCTTGAAGATCTAAACGAAGACGTACTTCCAAATGATCTGACCGGCTACAAGAACACTGTTGTATGGAATAAGCTCTTCAATTTTCAGCAAGATGCCGCTACAGGCATTATCAACAAACTGGAAAGCTACAATGGATGTATTTTAGCTGACAGCGTGGGCCTTGGCAAAACATTTACTGCACTAGCAGTCATAAAATATTATGAACTTAGAAATCGTTCTGTGCTTGTGCTTTGCCCAAAGAAGCTTGAGGATAACTGGCAAACTTATCGAAGTAATTACAAAACAAATATACTGGCACAGGATCGTCTGAATTATGATGTTCTTTTTCATACAGATCTTTCACGCCGAACAGGCACATCTTCCGGCTTGGATCTGAATAAGATCAATTGGGGCAACTACGACCTCGTAGTCATAGATGAGTCTCATAACTTCCGTAACAACGATACCTACAAGGATAAAGAGACCCGATACCAGAAACTGATGAACTCAGTGGTCCGTGACGGTGTTAAAACGAAAGTGTTGATGCTTTCCGCTACGCCGGTAAACAATCAGTTCAATGACCTTCGCAATCAACTTGCTCTTGCGTATGAAGGAGAATCAAAGAATCTGAGCCAAAAGCTGAGAACTGATAAAAGTATTGAAGAGATATTCCGTCAAGCCCAAACTGTTTTCAATCAATGGTCGAAATTGCCTCCTGAAGAGCGAACAGCCAGAAAAATTCTGGATGCTCTTGAATTTGATTTTTTCGAACTGCTGGACAGTGTTACTATAGCCCGCTCCAGAAAGCATATTGAGACATTCTACGATACAACCGACATTGGGAATTTTCCGATAAGACGAAAACCCCTGTCATTTCGTTGCCCCTTAACAGAGCATTCCGATGTAATGAGCTTTAATGAGATTTATGCACAACTTTCTCTGCTGAAACTTTCTGTTTATGCACCTATCAACTACATCCTTTCAAGTAGACTGAAAAAATATGAAGAACTTTATGATACCTCTGTTGAAGGTGGAAAGGGTAAACTTCGTCAAGCTGATCGTGAAAAAAGCCTTCAGTCACTGATGACAACTAATCTATTGAAGCGCCTTGAAAGTTCGGTTGAGTCTTTCAGGCTGACGCTTGGAGTCCTGCAAGAAAAGCACAAGGATATGCTCGCCAAAATAGAGCAATTCAAGCAATCAGGTTCGGATCTTTCGATTCATGATCTGGCTGATTCTCTTGAAGACCTTGAAGATGAAGATGATGACCTTACAGGATTGAGTGACTTCATGATCGGAGGAAAGGTTCAGGTAAGTCTGACAGACATGGATCTGCCATCATGGGAACATGATCTGAACAATGACTTGGTTGTGATAACGGAACTCCTTTCTGAAATGAATAAAGTCACCCCCCAGGATGACTCAAAGCTGCAGCACATTAAAAGACACATTCAGGAGAAAATTCAAAACCCAATAAATCCGGGCAATAAAAAGGTAGTCATTTTCACCGCCTTTGCAGATACAGCTAATTATCTTTATACGAACTTGTCAGAAGAATTGCTCAAAATGGATGTGCACACCGGACGTGTTACAGGTAAAGATAAACCAAAGACTACCCTTAAAAAAGGATATGATTTTCAGTCTATTTTAACAATGTTCTCTCCGGTCTCAAAAGAAAAAACCCTAATACTCCCTGATGAGCCAGGAGAAATAGATGTACTGATTGGCACGGACTGTATTTCAGAAGGACAGAACCTTCAGGACTGTGATTACCTTATCAACTATGATATTCACTGGAATCCTGTACGTATTATCCAGCGCTTTGGACGTGTAGACCGTATTGGTTCTCAAAATGAATCAATCCAATTGGTGAATTATTGGCCTGATATCTCCCTAGATGAATATATCAATCTGAAAGAGCGTGTTGAGAACCGAATGATCATTGCTGATGTTACCGCTACAGGTGATGATAATGTGCTTTCTGCACAGGCCAATGATGTTTCCTATCGAAAGGAGCAGCTCCGCCGCTTGCAGGATGAGGTCATAGAACTGGAAGACCTGAAAACGGGAGTAAACATAACAGATCTGGGACTGAATGATTTCCGCATGGATTTGCTGAATTATATTAAAGCGAATGGAGATCTAGGTCACCTACCAAGTGGACTTCATGCAGTTGTACCATCAAACCCAGATATTGGCATGGTCCCGGGTGTTATCTTCACCCTCCGTAACCGTAATTCAGGAATCAATGTAAGCCAACATAACCGCTTACACCCATACTATCTTGTCTACATCAATAATGATGGAGAAGTAATCACCGATCACACGCAAGTAAAGCCATTGCTGGACCTGGCAAGGAGCAGCTGCAAAGGTTTGGACACTCCGAGCTACGATGTTTGCAAACGGTTTAATTCCGATACCAATGACGGTCGGGAAATGGACCATTATTCCAATTTGTTAGGACAGGCGATTCAATCAATGATCGAGGTAAAGGAAGACAACGATATTGACAGTCTATTCTCTGGAACTAACACCACAGCCTTAGTTGACACGATTAAAAGGTTAGATGATTTTGAGCTCATTTCCTTCCTTATAGTTCAAGAGGAACAGGTATGAGTATTTTGTATGACTTCCCAAAAAGAGCTGTCTTTGGACGGATGCTTTCCAAAACCAAGATTTATGAACATGCCACTCCAAATTCCAAAGTAAAGGAATTGTTTACCCGGGAAGTAGAGAAGATGACCTGGGCTTATAAGTTATCCCCAACAACACTTAACCTTCCAGTTAGTGAAGGAGTGCATGAGATACAGGTCATTACAATCATTCTCAAAACAGGGACATTGGCTGAAGAAGTCTTGCAGACCATAGACAAAGCCATCCCCTCCCCTATTTTGTTCCACCTCAGCTATAAGGATAAGAGCAGATATGTAGCAGCATATAAGCGCCCAAGTGAAGCTGATAAGAACAAATGGGTTATCAGTAGTTACTTTAAAACCGAGTGGATCGCTGACAGCTCTGACAAAGTGAAATTACCGGCAGTACTGAATATGGGTGCACTCTACCAGGCTTTTCTCAAAGCTATTATCCCAATTCCTTTCAGGAAGAATGAAACTTTGGATGAACTTGTTACAAGGATAGATAATTTGTATATTAAAGAAAGAAATGCAGCAAAAATAGAATCTCGCATGAAAAAAGAAAAGCAGTTTAATCGCAGGGTTGAGATGAACGGTTCACTCAATGAACTAAAACAGGAAATTGAAGAACTTAAGCGCTAAGCATTGCAAGTGGAACATAGAGGAATTAAACAATGGATAAATTAAAAATGCACAGTCCTAATTATACTGAAGAAAATATCGCAAAGCTGGCGGAACTGTTTCCGAATTGTGTCACGGAATCAAACGATAAAGATGGCAATCTGAAAAAGTCCATTGATTTTGATCTTCTAAGACAGGAACTTTCTACGCACATAGTAGATGGACCAAAGGAACGCTATACTCTCAACTGGCCAGGCAAAAGAGAAGCTCTGCTAACTGCCAATGCTCCCATCGCCAACACACTTCGTCCATGTAGGGAAGAGAGTGTGGACTTCGACACCACCGAGAACCTCTTTATTGAAGGTGATAACCTCGATGCCCTGAAATTGTTGCAAGAGAACTATCTAGGCAAAGTGAAGATGATCTATATAGATCCGCCGTATAACACGGGCAACGATTTTATTTATGACGATGATTTTGCAGAGGATACTGAGGATTATCTTAAAAATTCAGGTCAAAAGGATAGCATAGGTAATCGTCTGGTAGCTAACTCGTCCTCTAATGGAAGGTTTCATTCTGATTGGCTGAGCATGATGTATTCAAGATTGAAACTAGCGAGGAATTTACTGAAAGATGACGGATTGATTTTCATAAGCATTGATGATAGTGAACAATCAAATCTAAAAAAAATATGTGATGAAGTATTTGGAGAGAGTAATTTCTTTTGTCATTTTATTTGGCAAAAACGAAGTGGTTCTATGGATTCTGTTGATGGAGTTAGTGCTGACCATGAATATATCCTTGTATATGGAAAAATTAAAAAACGCCTAATAGGTGTTGAACGGACATATGATAAATATACAAACCCAGATAATGATCCAAGAGGACCTTGGATTAGTGATAATTTGAGTGCAGGGAAAGCTGGTGGAGATGTTTATTACCCAATAACAGATCCAGAAACAGGCAATGAATTCTACCCTCCAAAAAATAGATATTGGCCTTATAATCCAGCTACAATGCAAAAAAAGATTAACGAGGGCCGCGTTCTTTTTCCTAAAGGAAAAGATGGGCGACCAATGTTGAAAAGATTCCAGAATGAGGCTAAATCACAATTTTTACCTGTTTCGACTATAATGAGAAATCATACTGAGAAGAAGCTCCCCAACAATGCAATTACAAGTGCAATGAATACAAAGGGATCTTCTGAAGTCCAGTCTCTGTTTGATAGTAAGGTTTTTTCTTTTCCAAAATCGACGGTGTTAATTTCTTCTTTGCTGAATCAAGTTGTTGATGATAACGATATTATCCTCGACTTTTTCGCTGGTTCTGCCACCACAGCTCATGCCGTCATGCAGTTGAATGCTGAGGACAATGGCAAACGCAAATTCATTATGGTGCAGCTTCCAGAGGAATGTGATGAAAAATCGGAGGCCTTCAAAGCCGGCTACATAACCATAGCTGAAATCAGCAAAGAACGCATTCGACGTGCCGGAAAGAAGATAATACCACATCCACCTCAAACCTTGACATCGGATTCCGTGTTCTCAAAGTTGACAGTAGCAATATGGCAGACGTCTATTACACACCTGATAAAACAAAACAGACTGAACTTTTCAATAATACCGACAATATAAAGGATGACCGAACACCTGAGGATCTGCTCTTTCAGGTGCTGCTGGACTGGGGTGTCGACCTTACACTTCCGATTGCAAAGGAAAACATTGCGGACCTAGATACTTTTTTTGTTGATGGCAATGCCCTAGCTGCCTGCTTTGTGAAAGATGGTCAGATTACTGAAGATTTCTGTAAAGAGTTAGCAAAGCGTGAACCTCTGCGGGTGGTATTCCGCGATTCAGGATTCGGTGATGATAGTGTTAAGATCAATGTTGAGCAGATATTCAAGCTCATGAGTCCGCACACAGATGTAAAGACAATTTAAGGGGGCCTTTGATGAAACTCAAATTTAAAAAGCAGGCTTACCAGACTCATGCAGTGGAAGCAGTGGTGGATTGTTTTAAGGGGCAACCAAATACTGCGGGGATCAGCTATCGTATTGATCCAGGTGTTAGAATAAAAAATGCAGACGGATCATACCAGCAAACTATTATTGATATAGGCTTGGTAGATGAAGAATCTGGATTTAAAAATCATGATCTTGTCTTAAGTGATCAGCAAGTTCTTGAAAATATACAGGAAATTCAACGTTTACAAAACCTTCCACGATCGAGCAGTCTCGTTAAGACCAAAGTTTCGCCTCTAAATCTTGATGTTGAGATGGAAACCGGGACTGGTAAAACCTACTGTTATATCAAAACCATTTTTGAGATGAACAAGCAATTTGGGTGGTCAAAGTTCATCGTTGTAGTTCCGAGTATCGCTATCCGTGAAGGTATTTACAAGTCACTTGAGATTACGGCGGAACATTTTCAGGAAAGCTATAACAAGAAGGCTAAGTTCTTTATTTACAACTCCAAGCAACTACACAACCTTGAGAGTTTTTCCTCGGATGCAGGGATAAACATCATGGTCATCAATGTTCAGGCATTTAACGCACGGGGTAAAGATAATCGCCGTATTTATGAAGAGCTTGATGATTTCCAGAGCCGTCGTCCAATTGATGTGATCAAAGCCAATCGGCCAGTACTTATTCTTGACGAACCGCAGAAGATGGAAGGTGCAAAGACACTGGATTCACTCAAAGAATTCAAACCCCTTTTCATTCTTCGATACTCAGCAACACACAAAACTCAACATAACAAAGTACACCGACTGGATGCTTTGGATGCTTATAATCAGAAACTTGTGAAGAAAATATCAGTAAGAGGTATTTCCGTTAAAGGGCTATCCGGCACCAATGCCTATCTCTATCTGGAATCGATCGAGATATCAAAACAGTCACCTTTAGCCAGATTAGAACTGGAAGTTAAACAGAACACTGGAATCAAAAGGATAATCCGTAAACTGGGCAAGGGTGACAATCTTTACGATCTATCAGGTGAGTTGGATCAATACAAAGGGTTTGTGATCTCTGAGATTGATGCAGTGACTGATACTATTGAGTTTACTAACGGTCACCAATTACAAGCTGGAGAAGCTACAGGTGATGTTAACACAGCTTCTTTGAGACGAATCCAGATACGTGAAGCTATCAAAGCACATTTTGAAAAAGAACAAGTGCTTTTCCACCAGGGCATAAAGGTATTGAGCCTCTTCTTTATCGATGAAGTTGCAAAATACCGTATGTATACAGATGCTGGGGAAGAAGGTGGAGAATATGCTCAGATATTTGAGGAAGAGTATCAAAGTGCTCTTAATGAGCTGAAAGAGGATTTGTCTATTCACAAAGATTACAGAAAATACTTAGACAACATACCAGTTAACCTCACTCACAATGGATACTTTTCTATTGACAAGAAAAGTAAGCGTATGATTGATTCAGCTACTGGAAAAAAGTCATCAGAGACAGATGATGTCGATGCATACGATTTAATTCTAAAAGACAAGGAAAGGCTTCTTTCTTTTGAAGAAGAAACTCGATTTATATTCTCTCATTCCGCACTCCGTGAAGGATGGGATAACCCTAATGTGTTTGTCATCTGTACATTAAAACACAGTGATAACACGATATCACGAAGACAAGAGGTTGGACGTGGACTTCGTATTGCTGTCAACCAACATGGTGATCGACAGGATGAACCTGCAACTGTTCATCAGACCAATGTGCTGACAGTTATTGCCAGTGAAAGTTACAAAGATTTTGTAGGCGCTTTACAACGGGATATCAGTGAATCTCTCTCAGAAAGACCTCGTGTAGCAGATGAATCATATTTCACTGGAAAGACTCTGCCAATTGATGGTGGTAATGTTGAAGTGACACCTCAAATGGCCAAGAAGATCTATAAGTACCTTCTAAAAAATGACTACACCGATGACAATGACAACATTGCTCAGGGATATCACGAAGCTGTCAAAAATGAGATGCTTGCCCCATTACCGGAAGACTTACAGCCTTACAAAGAGCAGGTTTTTCAACTAATTGATAGCGTATATAGCGATGCCAACTTACCACAAATTGAAAATGACCGTGGTACTAAAACAAATGCTCTGAACGCCAACTTTGATAAAAAAGAATTCAAAGAACTTTGGAACAGAATCAACAAGAAAGCAGTTTACAGTGTACATTTTGACAGTTCCGAATTGGTTGAGAAATGTGTGCAGACTTTGAACACTGACCTGCATGTGGCCCCTCTTCAGTACACTGTTCAACGTGGAGAGCAGACTGAGGGAATAAGCTATGAGAAAATGAAAAACAATGATGGATTTGTGATTCGTGAAACATCAACTGGACAAAACGTCAACTCGATCCACTCTGCTGTTAAATATGATCTGATTGGTAAAATTGCAGAAAATGTCCAATTGACCAGAAAGACTATGGCAGATATTTTGAGCAAGATTGAGAATACCATTTTTGAACAATTTAAGATCAATCCTGAAAACTTCATTGCTGAAGCAACACGTCTGATAAGTGAACAGAAAGCAACAGTCATAATCGAACATTTAAGTTATGATTCAATTACTGAAACTCACAATACCAATATTTTCACAGATGGTCAAAGTAAACAAGACTTCAGCAAAGCTGGTGATCCCCTCAAACGACATATCTATGATTATGTGATAACAGACTCCAAAACAGAACGTACCTTTGTCAATGAACTAGATACTAGTTCCGAAGTGGTTGTATATGCAAAGCTTCCAAAAGGATTCTCTATCCCAACACCTGTTGGTAATTACAACCCAGACTGGGCAATTTCATTCAAAGAAGGTACAGTAAAGCACATCTACTTTGTAGCGGAGACAAAAGGTTCTATGTCTTCAATGCAGCTACGAGAAATTGAGAAAATTAAGATCGAATGTGCTAGAAAATTCTTCGATGAGATCAACCACAAAATCGCTCCGCAAAACGTGAAGTACGATGTCGTGACCGATTATAACAAACTTATGGAAATTGTCAGCCACTAAAGAATGGAAGCTCAGATGAACACAATAAGGTAGAATCTCTAAAATTGGTCAATTTTCAAATATCCCCAAACCCAATCACAATATATTAATAGTCTCCACCTCATATTTTTTCTATATTCATTCTACGTGGGGGAATGATATTTGAAAAAACCAATTCTATTATTTTTGATCGGTATCGGTATCGCTATAGTGATATCAGGATGTGTGAGCCTGATTGGGGATTCATATAATTCGCCACCTCAGGAAGAGTTCTGGCATGGTCCGGAACAAATGTATCCTGACCAGTACGAACGCTCCTTGCCTTCAAATGTCGCTTCACAATTCGATTCGAATGGTGAGATGATATATTATACAGGGTATAATGAGGAGGGACAACTGATCCCGACAATCGGTGGTCCACACTGGCTATATGTCCATGGTGGCAGTTGTGCAAGCTGTCATGGGGTAAGTGGCAGAGGTGGTGTTCCGATAATGATGGGGGCAGATATCTCTTCGGATATAAGGTACAGCACTTTAACTGCTGAAGCTGAAGAGGGGGTTGCAAGTGGGCATGATGAACATCCGGCCTACACTGATGAAACGATAAAAACAGCCATAAGGTATGGTATCGAACCTGATGGAGAAGAGCTGGATTATACAATGCCAAGATGGGATATGTCAGATAATGATCTCGAAGACCTCATCGATTATCTAAAGACACTTTAATTATTGCCGGTCTTGCATTTTTGCAAGGCTGCATACCTTTTTTATTAAAACGATTTATGAATATATACGATCTTCAAAGACCGTTAGGATTTTAAAAAGAGAATGAAAAAAGAGATGATCTTTTCAGAGCATCTCATTAACTGCTTCTAGAAGGTCGTGGGCTCTTTCCACAGGGATTCCTATGATCATCTCGTCTTCTGCGATGTTTGCGAACTTTCTGCTGCCACCACATCCAAGGGTAACGCTAATCTTTCCTTCTTTGTATGGTCTTACAACACCATCGGCACAAACACTCTGGATTCCTGCAAAGCTTGTTTCTACTCTGCCACCATGCTTGTATATAAGTGCCTGTGAAAGCTGCATTACCTGCTTTGGTGTAGTAATGATGACTATCACATCAGGAGAGAATGTTGCACTCTCAAGAGGGCCGTAAACAGCAGCCTTTATGGAATTAGGCTCTAATCTAGTAACACTTTCCATTGTGCGTCTTGCTGCATTGATCGTGTCGAAACGTTTAAGGTTGTAGTAGCTCTCGCCTGTAGCTAACTTCCTTGGCATTTCATTAAGTCCCATCATTGCGGAACCGCCTTTACATGCCTGCTCATCTGCGGTTGCATAGAACTCCCTGCCGGTCTTTCTGACCATGTCTACCATCTGACAGTGTCTTGTAGTCTCATCAAGCTTCTCAATGCCTTCAGGAATATCGCGTCCTTCCGGAATAAGAGAGACTGCAACAGGCTTTGTCTTAAGGTTGAGTTTTTCTGTGAGTATCTTACCGAATTCATTTAGCTCTTTGAGATCCATATTGATTCACTCCATATTTGTCATACATTTATGATCTGATCTGAACTGTATCTGTATCTGTCTACTGGTACAGTAGGTTTATTACGGTTATGGTATAAATGTACACAACTGCTTATATTTAAGTATTTCTATGTATGGTTAACACTGTTCACTGCTACCAGTTGTGCTTATTGTGGTTAAAAATAAGAACAATAACAGAGAATATTAAGGTATTTGATCTCCCTGTAGAGAAAATACGCATTCTACAGGGCATCATTATGCTTGATTATTATGATCTCATCCAGTCATTCCAGGCTCCTGCCTTCATTTTCAGGATATTAGTAATGTCCTCAAGCTGTTCTTCCGGAATGCCGATGACCATTTCATCGTCCTTGAGCCCTGCATTCTTGGCAGCGCCATCACAACCAATAGAGATGTTAACCTCTCCGGTGGTGTATGGTGAACCGGTAGCATCGGCACATGTGGACTGGATACCTGCAAAGTTTGCAGTCATACGACCACCACGTCTATAGATCACAGAATGTGCGATCCTTCTGGCTACAAGGGTGTTTCCGATAACGATAATAACATCAGGTTTTGTTGGTGTGTTGTCCAGGGGGGCAACAATTGTTGCAACGGTTGATCCGGGTTCAGGTCTTGGCATGTTGTCTACAACACGTTTGGCAACACTCAGGGATATTTCCTTTCCAAGTTTATCGAAATACAACTCTCCACTTTTGATCTTGTCAGGATAGTCTTGTAATCCTATAGCTGCAGCACCACCTTTGCAAGCATGCTCATCCGTGGTAGCAAAAGTGACCGTATCATTGAACCTGGCATCCTGAAGCATCTGGCAGTATCTTCTTGGGATCTCTATTTTTTGTAAGTCTTCAGGAATATCCATTTCCCTTTTTAATAATGATATTGCTACTGGTTTCCCTTTAAGATCAAGTGTCTCAATAAGCTTCTCACTCATTTTTGTATAATCCATGTTATTACCTCTGGAATTTGTACCTGTGTCGGGGATAAAAGTTAATTTATCCCTGTTCATTAAATATTCTATAATCTCTCATATGTGACTAAATATATAAGTATTCCGGGGATACTTTATATATATTCTCCCATATGAGTGTTATATAATAACAAATAACTATGAATGAGGAAATTATATGAAGATATGTGTAACAGCCACAGATAAAAATATTGATGCAGCACTGGATCCACGTTTTGGAAGATGCCCGTACTTTGTTCTCATAGATTCGGAAACTATGGAATTCAAAGCCTTTGACAACACGGCAGCTTCAGCACCAGGCGGAGCAGGCATACAGGCTGCCCAGAACATTTCTGACAAGGGGATCGATGTTCTCCTTACAGGTAGCGTTGGTCCTAATGCTTTCCCGATCCTTACCGCAGCCGGAATCAAGGTAATGGCAGGAGCCAGTGGCTCAGTCAAAGATGCGATCCATCAGTACAAAGAAGGTGAGTTGAATGAAACTGGTGCTCCGACAGCACAAGCACATGCTTCTATGGCTGCACCCGGACGAGGCATGGGTGGACGTGGCGGGTCCGGCAGAGGCATGGGAGGCGGCGGTGGAGCCGGCAGGGGTGGAGGAATGAATCGTTAAGTTCAGAACAATGAGGTGATCCCATAAGGAATCCTTTTTTCTTTTTTGTTGTCTATTAATTATTGGGGGAGTATAAGGTGGCTGTAAAAGAAAAACTTCGGTTAGGTGCTAAGGCTTCAAAGAACTCTACCATTGCACTGGTTTTTCTTGCAGCAATAAAAGGTATAGTGGGCTTCTATTCAGGAAGCTCTTCCCTGATCGCAGATGCAATTCACACATCAATGGATATCTTTACATCTCTTGCAGTATGGGTCGGGCTGAGGCTAAGCCTGAAAAGTAGCGGGGAGCACTTTCATTATGGTTATTACAAAGCAGAGAACCTGGTGGCTCTTTTTGTCTCAGTTCTCATTTTATTATCCGGAGTTGAACTTGTCCGTGGAGCCCTGGAAACTATAAAATATCCTGTTGAGCTGGAACATCAGGGACTGGCGCTTGGAGCAGCTGTGTTCTCTGTAATTACTATCTATGCCCTTTCACAATATAAGTTCAAAATAGGAAAGCAGATAGGTTCACAGGCACTGATCGCGGATGCCAGGCATTCGTATACGGACGTATTCAGTTCCATTGTCGTTGTTGTTGCGATCATCGGTTCAATGTTTGGTATGCCTTGGCTTGACAGCGCAGGAGTTCTTGTTATATCATTGATAATCTTCAAGCTCGGTATCACCACAGCAAAGGAATCGGCGCTGACCCTGATGGATGCATGGCTGGACAGGGATTCTATCGAGCGCATCCGGCATACTGTGGACCATATCCCTGGTATTAACAAGGTTGATGAGATCAGGCTTAGAAGGTCCGGTCTTGTGGTCTTTGGGGAGATGCAGGTAGAAAGTGCAGGAGAATGCGACCTGAAAAGAGTAGAAATGCTTTCCGTTGAGATAGAAGAGGCAGTTAAAAGTGAGATCACAAATCTTGAACATCTTTCAGTTGATATCAAACCCGGAAAACCATCCGTTCTCAAAGTCGCAATCCCTGTAATGATGCCGGAGGGATTACAGTCGAAGCTATCCAGACACATCGGAAAAGCTTCCTATTATATTTTCATCGAGCTGGAAGACAACAAAATAATGAACTGGCATATTGGTGAGAACCCTGCTGCTGATCTGGATCGAAAAAGAGGTGTAAAGACAGCGGAGTATCTGGAAGAACAGGGTGTTAATATTGTTATAGTAAAGGACATCGGGGGAGGTCCATTCCACAAATTCCATGACAGCTTTATCAAACTATTAGAGATGCCGGATGATGTAGAAGATGTTGAAACACTTATTGGAAAGATCCCTGAACTGAGAGTGATCAGCTCTCCTACAGAGTAATGTCATTTAAGGATTGGAGACCCATACATGAAAATTTCTATAGCAAGTGGAAAAGGTGGAACAGGCAAGACCACAGTAGCAGTTAATCTTGCACTCTCTCTAAAGGATGCGCAGCTTTTCGACTGTGACGTGGAAGAACCTAATTGCAACCTGTTCCTTGGGTATGATCTTGAGAAAGTCGAGGATGTGAATGTTCTAAACCCGGTAATTGATAAGGATAAGTGTGACTTTTGTGGTAAATGTTCTGAGTTTTGCCAGTTCAATGCCCTTGCAGTTTTACCTGAAGATGTAATGATCTTCCCCAAACTCTGTCATGGCTGTGGTGGATGCAGTATTGTATGTCCGAATGAAGCTATCAGCGAGGTGGGCAGAAAAGTGGGAGTTATCGAAGGTTCGGTGAATGAAGGCCTCGTATTCTATCAAGGCATGTTGAATATAGGGGAACTCATGACATCACTTGTGATCAAGGTCTTGCAGGATCATATTGATACGAACGGAATTGCCATCATCGATGCACCTCCGGGTACTGCCTGCTCGTTCATTGCCTCAGTGAAGAATGTCGATTACTGTATTCTTGTGACCGAATCGACACCTTTTGGGTTCCATGACCTGAAGCTTGCTGTTGATGTGATAAGGACTCTGGGAATACAGTTCGGTGTGGTGGTAAATCTGTGCGATATCGGTGACAACAGGGTGGAAGAATACTGTATTGAAGAGGGAATCCCGGTCTTGATGAAGATCCCTTACGATAGGGAGATTGCAAGGTTGTATTCGCAGGGAATTCCCTTTGTCAATGAAATGCCCGAGTGGAAAGAACGATTTGTCAAACTTTTCAGGGATGTTACTTCTCTGTATGAAATGGGGAACTGCTCTGAACAATGATCAAAGGAAGTGATATGGTGATAAAGATCCTCGGAGAATTTACATGAAACAGCTCACTCTAATAAGCGGAAAAGGTGGCACAGGAAAGACTACTATCGCAGCAGCGTTTGCTTCGCTTGCAGAAAACGCTGTGATAGCTGATTGTGATGTGGATGCAGCCGATATGCACCTGATATTGAACCCGGAGATAATTGAAACAATAGACTTCTATGGTCTGAAGGAAGCTTATATTGATAGCTCCCTATGCATTCAATGTGGACTGTGCAAAGAGAATTGCAGGTTCGATGCAATTACTGATGATATCAAAGTCGATAGCTTCGAATGTGAGGGCTGTGGAGTATGTGCTCATATCTGTCCCGAAGGAGCTATAACTATGGTTGAAAGAAAAGCAGGAGAAGCTTATCTTTCTGAAACCAGATTCGGACCAATGGCACATGCAAAACTCAGTGTAGGAGAGGAAGCAAGTGGTAAACTGGTAGCTTTTGTCAGGGATAATTCCAGAGACCTTGCTGAAAGATATGGAAAAGACCTTATCATCATTGATGGTCCTCCTGGCACAGGGTGCTCTTTGATAGCTTCCATTACCGGTGTTGACATGGTTGCGGTCGTAACCGAACCCAGTGTATCAGGAATTCATGATCTTGAACGGGTTCTGGGCGTAGCCGCCCACTTTAATATCCCGGCTGTGGTCTGTATAAACAAGTACGATATAAATGAAGAGAACACCCGTATTATTGAAGATTATTGCAGGGATAACGGGATCGATGTTGTAGGAAAGCTTCCTTTTAGCAGAATTCCGACCGAGGCAATGATGCAGGAAAAAACGGTGATGGAATATTCAGGTAATGAATTGTCAGGTGAGTTCTCAGAAAAACTAAAAGATATGTGGAGAAAAGTTATGAGAAGCCTGAACTGAAACAAGGTTCATGCTTCAGGCCATGCTTTCATATAATGTTACATAGTGCGTTTTACAGCAAGCATCCTGTCAAGTGCTTTCTTTGCCTTAAGCCTTATATCTTCAGGCACAGTGATAACATACTGCATTTTCTCAAGGGCATCGAGGACGGATTCAAGGGTTGTTATCTTCATGTTCGTACAGATAGTGAACTCGGAAACATAGTAGAACTTCTTTTCCGGATTCTCCTTTCTCAGTCTGTGAAGGAGTCCGTTCTCTGTACCGATGATGAATTCCTTTGCATCGGACTTCTTTGCATAGTTCAATATACCGGTTGTGCTCAAGACCTCATCGGCAAGGTCCAGCACTTCTGTGCGACATTCGGGATGTGCCAGGAACAGTGCATCGGGATGTTCGTCTTTTGCTTTAATTACGTCATGGGCACGCATCTGGTGATGTGTAGGGCAGAAACCTTCCCATGAGTAGATCTTCTTATCCGTGAAACCTGCAACATAGTTTCCGAGGTTCTTGTCCGGAACAAAGATCACCTCATCTTCTTCAAGGGAGTTCACCACATCGATGGCATTAGCCGAGGTGCAGCAAATGTCGCTCTGTGCTTTTATCAGTGCAGATGAGTTCACATAGCACACAACAGCAGCATCAGGGTGCTTCTTCTTTTCGTCATCAAGGGATATGACATCCACCATTTCAGCCATGGGGCAGCCTGCTTCCTTTTCAGGAAGAAGCACTGTCTTTTCCGGACTTAGAATGGCTGCACTCTCCGCCATGAAATCAACACCACAAAATACGATGACATCCGCATCCGAATTGACCACTTGCTGGCTCAATCCCAGGGAATCGCCTGTAAAATCCGCAATATCCTGTACTTCGGGACGTTGATAGTTATGAGCAAGAATAACTGCATTAAGTTCCGTTTTTAATTTATTGATCCTTTCAATGATCTCTTTCATGTCCTGCATATTCTCACCATGTAAATATCGCTTATTGAGCTATATCAATCTTACCTAATTTTTATAAATTATATTTAATGTTATCGTCGTAGTCTATTTAAATCAAATAAGCGCTACTACTTTATGTTAACGCTGTTAACAGGCGATTGTAAATATTTGTTGCTTTAAGTAATTAACGGCAGCGCAAAATATTGCATAAGTATAAATTAATGTAAAACCCTCTTAATTTTGGGAGTGAAATAAATGGTAGAGACAAAACTAAAAGTTGGCGGCATGTCATGTGGGCATTGCAAGATGCATGTTGAAAAAGCAATATCCGGCGTTGCAGGAGTTTCATACGTGGATGTCGATCTCGACAAAGGTGAAGCTGAAGTCTCCTATGATGAAACTGTAACGGATATCGATGCTATTAAAAAAGCTGTGAACGAATCCGGATACAAGGCATAAAGCCTTGTTTTTATTATTTTTTTATGCTGCACGATAAGCAGTATTTTTAGACAGAAATATCCTATTAACAATGGTGCAACAACATGGAAGCTAAGATAGATGTTCTTGGAATGACGTGTATGCATTGTCACGAGAGGGTTACAAAAGCCATCTCCTCGCTTAAAGGCGTGGAAAGTGTCGATGTAAGTCTTGAAGAGAACAATGCTACTGTTAGCTTTGATACTGAAAAGGTCACCCTTGATGAGATCCGGCAGGCTGTTACAGGTGCTGGTTATGAGGTTGTGAAAGTATGATAAAGATAACATTAGAGATCGAAGGAATAACCTGTGCTTCGTGCTCAAAACGGGTTGAAGATGCCTTAAGGAAAACAGAAGGCGTTGCATCTGTAAATGTCAATCTGCCTGCCGAAAAAGCGTTTGTGGAATATGACCCGGATATCACGAATGTGGATACCCTGATAAAAGCCGTTGATGATACAGGATATAGTGCGACTCCTGCAGGTCAGAAAACGAAGACCATCACTGCAAATATCGGTGAAATGACCTGTGCAACATGTGCACTAACTGTTGAAAAATCACTTTCTTCGATTCCCGGGGTTCATAAAGCAAATGTCAATTTTGCTGCATCCAAAGCCACAATTTCTTACGAGCCCTCTGCTACATCCATCGACGATATGAAAGCGGCTGTTGATGATTCAGGCTATACGATGAGCCTTGAAGAAGAAGAGGAGGTTGACCGTGAACAGCTCACGCTCAATAAGGCAGCACGCAAGATGTGGATCGCAGGGTCTTCCGCTAGCATAATCATGGTCCTTATGACGACTCATATGTTCTTTGTGTCAATTCCATATTATTTCATCATCACTCTAATACTGGCCATTCCATCTGTTTTTATAGCAGGGGCTGATACCCACAGGACAACCTGGAAAGCTCTGAAACACAGAACGGTCAACATGGATACGCTCATAACCATGGGTTCCCTGATCCCTTATTTTCTCAGCATGCTTGGTTTCTGGTTCAAGGTGACCACATTTGTAGAAATGGCAGCTACGATCATGGCACTGCACCTTGTTGGGAGATATCTGGAAACAAAGGCAAAAGGCAGAGCATCCCAGGCGATCAAGAAACTGATTGCCCTGGAAGCCAAGAATGCCCGTATCATTGAGAATGGGGTTGAAAAAGAGATCCCAGTCAGAGAACTTAATATAAATGACATAATGATCATAAAACCCGGTGAGAAAATACCGACCGATGGTGTTGTGGTTTCCGGCAGCAGTACTGTGGATGAGTCCATGGCAACAGGCGAATCAATGCCAGTTGAAAGAAAAGAAGGAGATGAGGTTATCGGCTCCACCATTAACCAGAATGGCGTCCTGCGTGTAAGCGTCACAAAGCTCGGTAAGGATACTTTCTTGTCCCAGGTCATAACCATGGTAGAGCAGGCACAGGGATCAAAGGTTCCGATCCAGGAGTTCGCTGACAAGGTGACCGGGTACTTCGTACCGACTGTGATCATCATCGCCATAGGTGCCTTTGTCTCATGGATACTATTTTCCAGTTTTCATATCTCGATAGTTGAGTATTTCAATTTCCCATGGAGTAATACAGATGTTCCTCTTTACACCCTTGGACTCCTTGCCACAACAGCAGTACTCGTTATCTCCTGCCCCTGTGCCCTTGGTCTGGCAACCCCCACAGCCCTGATGGTTGGGAGTGGAAGGGGAGCACAGCGAGGTATTCTCATTCGCAGTGGTGAAGCAATACAGACTATGAAAGATGTAAAGATCATTGCCTTTGATAAGACAGGTACAATTACAAAAGGCCAACCTCAGGTAACTGATGTCCTGGTTTCTGATGCCTCGTCATCAGAGGAAGTATTGTCCTATACAGCAAGCCTGGAATCAGTTTCAGAGCACCCTCTGGCATCTGCCATAATCAAGAAAGCAGAAGAGAGCGGGGCGAGTACTCATGAAGTTAAGGATTTTGAATCTGTAACAGGTAAAGGTGTGAAGGGCCTTATTAATGATCATGAGATCATCGTGGGAAACCGCAAGATCTTCTCCATGTTCAGTGTGGATTATCAGGAATTTGAGGAGAAAATGGGTGGCCTTGAAGCTGCTGCCAAGACAGTTGTATTGGTGGCAATGGATGGGAAAGTGATCGGAGCCATTGCAATTGCAGATACTATCAAGGAAGATTCTATTCAGGCGATCCGGGAGATTGAAAGAATGGGCATAAAGACCGCAATGATCACCGGTGACAACAGGAAGACAGCAGAAGCAGTGGCTAAGATGGTTGGAATCAGTTATGTGATATCCGATGTCCTTCCTGGGGGGAAAGTGGATGAGATCAAAAAGTTGCAATCCGAATACGATATAGTTGCAATGGTGGGGGACGGGATAAATGATGCTCCGGCACTCAAACAAGCAAATGTCGGCATTGCCATAGGTACGGGTACTGATATAGCAATTGAATCTTCTGATATCACACTGGTGAGGGGAGATATCAAGTCAGTTATTTCTGCTATCAAATTATCAAAGGCAACTTTCCGTAAGATCAAAGAGAATTATTTCTGGGCTTGGGTCTATAATGCGGTAGCTATCCCTGCAGCTTTCTTTGGATTACTTCATCCCATGATAGGAGCTGGTGCAATGGCACTGAGTTCACTGACTGTTGTACTTAATTCATTGAGACTCAGACACACAAACATTGATCCGGATCCTGATCCCGAAAAGTGACCCTTGTAGGAGATTACAGATGCTTCTTTGACTTGAAGATATATCAATAAAAGAGCTCTGTAGAACTCCTTATATTAAAACCAGTATCAACAGAAATGCTAGTTTTCAGGAACGATCTCCTTGATGTTGTGGCCTCACTGAAGTTAAGCCGGCTTACCATGAGGAAGATCAAACAGAACCTGTTCTGGGCTTTCGGCTACAACAGTCTTGGTATCCCAATAGCTGCAGGAATTCTGTACCCGGTGTTCCATCAGGTTCTTGTCACTCCTGCAATGGCAGCGGCGTTCATGGCAATGAGCTCGGTCTCGGTTGTGACGAACTCCCTGCTGATGAAGAGAAGCAGAATAAAATAATTGTTATATTGGCATGTTTCAAGCATGCCGCTCCTTTTTTTATTTATTTGATAACTACGGATGAATTCGAAGTTTAGACAATTCTTTAATAAGTGTAACTCCTATTGGAACATGTCGAAAGACGTTCACCATCATCAAATCATAAAAGGAGAATCGATATGAAAAAATATTTCGCATTTATGTCAATTGGTCTGCTGTTGCTCAGCATGACGGCAATATCAGTTGCCATTGCTGCCCCTGAGAATACAGCAGCAGAACCAGTATTGATTGCTGAACCCATGTTAATAGCTGAGCCCGTGCTAATATCCGAACCCACACTGATAGCTGAAAAGATCGCTGCAGATGGATATTATCAGGACATGCTATATCCTGAAATTGAAGGAGAGATCGTTCCTCTAATCGTTGACCCGGGATATTCCTATCTTAGAATAAAGCCAGGAGAGTCAGATGAAATGACTGTGGTGCTTTTCAATCACGGCAAAGAACCACTAACAATTGAGCCTTATGTTGCACCGAAGATATTCAGTGACAACATGCTTGACGAGGACTGGGTTAGCATCTCACCTGCAAAGGCTGAACTGAAGAGTGGGGAAAAGCAGGAGTTCACTATCAAGGTCTCAGTTCCTAAAGATGCTGCACTTGACAATTATGATGCAAATGTTTTCTTCAGCGATCTCGAAGGAGATGTCGCAGCCCTGTATCCTGGTTACAATGGTGCACTTGAACTTTCAGTGAACGTCTGGTTGCCACCAAATGTCCAGATATTCAATTCATACATCAATGACCGTGTGGAAGCAGGTTCTGAGTATGAATATGTGATCAAGCTCAAGAACGTTGCTGACAAGGCAATTTCCATCAACCCTGAATTCGAGGTAAGTGAGGATGATTGGTATGGATACAGTGCACAGGTCTCTCTTGATGAGAAGGACGTGACCATCACAGCACCTTCTGTCATCAAGGCAGGGGAGAAGGCCACCGTAACAGTAAAGGTCAGAATTCCAGCTGATGCGGAAGGGAATCTCAATGGCAGGATCAACCTGAACATCGATGACAGGACCATGAATGAATGGAGCCAGAAGGTCAGCATGAACTTCGATGTCTGGCAACAGCCGGAAGAACCGTTCACAACAAGCTTTGTTGCAAGGACAGATGATCCGGTCACCCTCAAGATAATCTCAAGGGACTATAATTATGGTGGCAGCAGCACATCTTCCACAGCACCCTCCTTTGATGTTGTGTTGAAGAACGCTGATGGTCAGGTCAAGTCGGTCCTTATCAGTACAGCCCACAGTAGCACTGTCAGTCTTTCACAGCAATCTCCTGTCTATTATGGAATTGCAATGGATGAGGCAAGAGATGGAGCTATGAGCGAGATGCCTGTTTCAAGCGATAGCGCAGACGAGGAGCAATTCAATGTTTACCAGCAGGGTTCAACAACATATACGGAAGTCTATCTTGCTGAGGGTGCTGTTGGAGAATGGACACTTGAGATAATGCCTCACAACACCGAGAATTTTGAATATTCTGTCAACATCGGTCCTGTTGATTGAATCTATTTTTCATTGTGTCATGTGCTAACATGGCACTCAATACCTTTTTTTACTTCTTCTTTTAACATCACAGCAGATAATGATATAATATATCAATGCTGAAAGTTCAGTGCCTATATTAAAAGAATTGTCGTCTTGCAAGCATTTTTTGTAACGGCTCTAACAAGTTGATAACATGCAGGAAAAAATAATCGAAATCGCATCACGTCTATCCGAATTGCGCGAATTGTCCGACATAGGTCTTGAGGCCATGGCAGAGAAGCTCGGTATCTCTGTGGATACTTATAAACAGTATGATTCCGGGGAATCTGATATTCCTGCAAGCATGCTGCTTGAGATATCACAGATACTCAATGTGGACCTGGGACTTCTTCTGACAGGAGAGGAACCTCGCATGCATATCTTTTCGGTCAACCGAAAAGGTAAAGGTACTGAAGTAGAAAGAAGGGCGGATTACAATTACCAGAACCTTGCCTCGAACTTTGCTCATAAAAAAGCAGAACCCTTCATCGTCAGTGTGGATCCGCGTTCAGATGCTAATCCTCCTTCCATGAACTCCCATCTTGGACAGGAATTCGATTATGTGATAAGCGGCAAGCTCAAGGTCTGGATACATGACAATGAGATAATTCTTGAGGAAGGCGATTCCATTTATTTCGATTCCAGCTTCGTTCATGCAATGGAAGCGGTTGGAGATGAGCCGGCAAAGTTCCTTGCAATGGTTCTCTGATAGTTTTGCTACCTGAACCTTATTTATTTTTAATAGAAAACGGGTGTAAATATGTCATCTTTATTGGAAGAATATGTCTCACGTACAGATTTCGGATCGTATGAGGATTTTAAGGAAAATTTTAAGATCAACATTCCTGAAAATTTCAATTTCGCATACGATGTCGTTGACAGATATGCAATGGAGCAGCCTGATAAAAGAGCACTTGTCTGGTGTGATGATGAAGGCAATGAACTGGTCTATACCTTCAAGGACCTGAAACACTATAGTGACAAAGCTGCCAATCTCTTCAAAAAATACGGTATCGAAAAAGGCGATGTTGTTATGCTGACCCTTAAAGGCCGATATGAGTTCTGGATATGTATCCTTGCCCTGCATAAGCTCGGTGCGATCACCCTCCCGGCAACGCACATGCTGACCACCAAGGATGTCACCTACCGTATCGAACTTTCCAATATAAAGATGGTAGTCAGTGCGGATGATGAAGGGTTGATGGGATATATCGATGAAGGTTACAAAGGCTATGAGGATATTCTGCTCCACAAAGCATCCCTGAATGGAGGACGTGAAGGATGGCTGAATTTCACAAAGGAACTTGAAGAAGCTTCTACCGATTTCACACGCCCGGAAGGAGAAGCTGCTACAAAGAACGAGGACATTGCGTTGCTTTATTTCTCATCCGGTACCACAGGACTGCCTAAAATGGTACAGCATGATTTTGCATATCCTCTCGGACATATCATCACTGCGAAGTATTGGCAAAACGTCCGCGATGATGGTCTACACCTTACAGTTGCTGATTCCGGCTGGGCAAAGTGTGTATGGGGTAAGCTCTACGGGCAGTGGTTAAGCGGAACTGCGGTCTTTGTTTACGACTATGAGCGCTTTGATGCTAAGAACATGCTTAACTTCGCAAGCAAGTATGGGGTAACGACCTTCTGTGCACCTCCGACCATCTATCGTTTCCTGATCAAGGAAGACCTTTCACAATATGATTTCAGCAGTCTCGAATATTGTGTTGTGGCGGGAGAGCCTCTTAATCCTGAAGTTTATGAGAGGTTCCTGGAGTTCACCGGCCTTAAGCTCATGGAAGGCTTCGGTCAGACCGAGAGCATTGTAAGCATTGCTACTTATCCGTGGATGGAGCCTAAACCCGGTTCAATGGGTAAGCCTTCACCTGAATACGATATCGAGCTTTTGAACCTTGATGGTGAGGTCTGTGATTTCGGAGAAGAGGGTGAGATCGTCATCAATACCTCAAAAGGAAAGCCAGTAGGTTTGTTCGCTGGATATCGTTCTGATGAGAAGAAGACGAACGAGGTATGGCATGATGGTTATTACCATACCGGAGATATGGCCTGGAAGGACGAGGATGGTTATTTCTGGTTCGTTGGCAGGTCTGATGATATCATCAAGAGCTCCGGTTACAAGATCGGACCTTTCGAGGTAGAGAGCGCTTTGATAGAACATTCTGCTGTACTTGAATGTGCAATAACGGGTGTGCCTGATGACACAAGAGGGCAGATAGTCAAAGCTACGATAGTTCTTGCAAAAGGCTATGAAGCAAGTGAGGAATTGAAGAAGGAACTTCAGGACCACGTCAAGAAAGCTACTGCACCTTACAAGTATCCACGTGCTGTGGACTTTGTTGATGAGCTTCCCAAGACCATCAGCGGAAAGATCAGGCGTGTTGAGATACGCGATCACGATGAAGGAAAGAACTGATAAATATCATAGAACGTTTCAGGAGCATAATAGTTCCTGAAACATATTTAACTGCTCGAATGATCCAATGGCTAAAACCTTTTATTTGGAGTTTATCTATTTAACCACAGGTTGATATCATGTCTGAAAATAGTGAAAATATGAAACCTTATCCACAGCTTAACCATCTTGAATGTAAAGGCTGTGAAAGATGCATTCCCGCATGTCCAAAAAGTGTTCTCTTCATGAGCGAGCACATCAATGAACGCGGTTATCGCTATGTTGAATACAAGGGTGAAGGCTGTACAGGATGTGGAAATTGCTACTACACCTGTCCTGAGACACTGGCTATTGCAGTGCACATCCCTATAAAGGAAAAATAAGCCCGGAAAGTGAGGTAAAATTATGGCTACACAATTGATCAAAGGTAACTCAGCTGTCATTATTGGCGCTTTATATGCCGGATGCGACTGTTATTTCGGTTATCCGATAACTCCGGCAAGTGAGATCCTCCATGAAGCTTCCCAGACATTCCCGAAGCTTGGAAGGAAATTCGTACAGGCGGAATCAGAGGAAGCCGCTATTAATATGGTCTATGGGGCGGCATCTGCCGGCCATAGGGTTATGACCGCATCATCAGGTCCTGGTATGAGCTTGAAACAGGAAGGTATTTCATATCTTGCAGGAGCTGAACTGCCCAGTGTCATCGTTGACATTATGAGAGCAGGTCCGGGTCTTGGTAATATCGGTCCTGAACAGGGCGATTATGCTCAGGTTGTAAAAGGCGGAGGGCATGGAAACTATCATAATATCGTGCTTGCACCTAATTCAGTTCAGGAAATGTGTGACCATACGATCAAGGCTTTCGAGCTGGCAAGTAAATATCGCAATCCTGTTGTCGTTCTTGCCGATGGTGTGCTCGGACAGATGATAGAGCCCCTTCATTTCCCTGACGAAGCTATAACACCTGTCATAGATGAGTCCTGGGCTGTATGTGGCACGAAGGAGACAAAGGAGAACCTTGTCTCGTCTATCTTCTTGGATTTCGACAAACTTGAGGATTTCAACTATCAGCTTCAGGAGAAGTATGAAACGATCAAGGAGAATGAGACCGTTCATGAAGAGTACATGACCGAGGATGCTTCTATCGTTCTTGTTGCATATGGTATCAGTAGCAGGATATGCCACTCAGCTGTAGAGGTTGCAAGACGAGAAGGTTTCAAGGTAGGATTGTTCCGTCCTATTACATTGTTCCCATTCCCTGAAAAGGAGCTTAAAGGTATTGCTGATTCATATGACTGCACTTTCATCGCAGTCGAAATGAGCAACGGTCAGATGATGGAAGATGTAAAACTTGCTATCGAGTGTAGCAGACCTGTTGAACTGGTCAATCGCTTGGGTGGAAATTTAATAACACTGGATCAGGTCATGGAAAAGATCAGAGAAGTTGCTTCAAGGGAGGCATAAAAATGGCAGAGAAGATCATTGGAAAACCAGCAGCAATTTATGACGAGTTCTCAAGAAAGGGAGGAGCTGCACCAACTGCAACCCACTATTGTCCGGGATGTGGACATGGTATCATTCACAAGCTCATCGGTGAGGCTATGGACGACCTTGGAATTCAGGACAGGTCTGTCATGATAAGCCCTGTTGGGTGTGCTGTATTTGCTTATTACTACTTTGATTGCGGAAACCTTCAGGTAGCACATGGACGTGCACCTGCTGTGGGCACAGGTATGTCAAGGGCACAGGACAATGCTGTGGTTATCTCATATCAGGGCGATGGTGACCTTGCTTCAATTGGTCTTAATGAGACCATGCAGGCTGCGAACCGTGGTGAGAAGATGGCAGTATTCTTCGTGAACAACACTGTTTTCGGAATGACCGGCGGTCAGATGGCACCAACCACACTTATCGGTGAGAAGACCGTCACGTGTCCGGATGGAAGGGACCCAAGGTTTGCCGGATATCCGCTTCACATGTGTGAGATCCTTGATAACCTGAAAGCACCGGTGTTCATCGAGCGTGTATCCATTTCCGATATATCACATATCAGGAAGGCAAGGAAAGCTATTAGAAGAGCTCTTGAGGTCCAGAGGGACGGTAAGGGATATGCATTTGTTGAAGTGCTTTCCACATGTCCTACAAACCTCAAGCAGAATGCACAGCAGAGCACCGATTTCGTGAACAACATGATGGAGAAGGAATTCCCACTCCAGAACTTCAGGGACAGGTTCGATGAGGCCGAGCCATTGTGGAGGGATGAAAGCGATTTCTCCAAGTCTGCCATTGATAAGCTTTACAGCCTTGAGGATAATGCTTCACCCGAGGCAGTACCGGACAAGGATTTCAGGATCGCTTTAGTTAAGATAGCCGGATTCGGTGGTCAGGGTGTTCTAAGCATGGGACTTACCCTTGCACGTGCAGGTTGCCGTGATCAGCGCTATACTTCCTGGTATCCGTCATACGGTCCTGAACAGCGTGGTGGAACTTCCAATTGTTCCGTTGTCATTTCAGGAGAATCGATTGGCTCACCTGTTGTGTATGAATCAGATGTGCTCATAGCTCTTAATCAGCCATCACTTGAGAAGTTCGCAGGTGATGTGAAAAAGGGTGGTGTAATTCTCTATGATGCAACCATTAGTGGTGTCGAAGTTCCTAAAAATGTAAGGTCCATTGCAGTTCCTGCCATGCAGATAGCAAAGGATGCAGGTTCTGTTAAAGCTGCAAACACCGTTATGCTTGGTGTGATGATGGAACTGGGAGATACGGGTCTTCCTGAAAAGGTATTCAGAGAAGCTATCGAGGATACTTTTGCAAGTAAACCAAAGCTTATCCCGATGAACCTGACGATTCTCGAAGCCGCTGCAAAGTGGGCAAGAGAGAATATCAAGTAATATCAAAATAGAACCTGATAAGTTCTAAACATAGAACAAAACAATGTGTCCGGCACTTTACCGGATACTACCTAATTTTTTATTTTTATGAAAACAATAACAAACCTATTTGTTTCTTTTATAGTGTTTGCAATCGTGGGGATCGCTGTTACAGCTATCCTTCAGGACAGGATTTTCTTCTCAGTCTTTGTTGGTTTCCCAGCAGGCATATTTGCAGGGTTTGTGACCTTCTTGTATCTTAAATGGAAGAGCAGGGTTGTAGTGTCAAAAGTAGATACTGCTTTTGATAACATAGTTAATTTTCTTCAAAATGAAGTTTCACTCCGCTTTGGTAAAAACAAGATCGAAAAAGATTATCAACAAGATCTGGAAGGTAAATTATCAGTCCTGACTGAAAGATATGGATATGACATTAAGTACGAATCTGTAAAAGGTAAACATAGGGTTGATTTTGTAATTAATGGAAATATAGGCATTGAAATGAAAGTCCACCGAGGTGGAAATCGGGTTAATAAAGAATTATACAATCAGATCGCAAACTATGCACCATATTGTAATAAGTTGATAGGTTTGGTTGTGAATGAAACAAATAATGATACTGAAATTTTACGAATGCAAATTAAAGATGAATTGAAAGATCAACATGCAATTAATGCAAATGATTATGAAATAATTATTTTAGATGTAAAAAAGAGAGTATATTAAGTAATGAATAAAAAATATAGATCATTTGTTTTCCTTTCATTTTAAACTCGTTCTTTCATAATTTGGATCTTGTATACTATGTGCATCACCCAAGTCCAACAAAAATCGGTGAGAATACCATCACATGTTCGGATGGAAGGGGCCCAAGGTTTGCCGGCTATCCGCTACACATGTGCGATATCCTTGTGAACCTTGAAAGTCCTTGCATACATCTGATCACATTCTAAAGGAAACTCAACTTTTAGGACATATTAGGTAATCTCAATATTCTCAAAAAGATATTCCAGCATTACTTCAGTTCCCTAAGAACGCAGGGGGAAGTCGATATACATAAAAAGAGCTGACTACACGTCTATTTTATGATCATTTAAAGTCGTTTTGGATCGATCAGTAAAATTGTTGCCATCCACACATTCACAACTTATATATAAGGTAACGGCTGAGTTAATTATGATACATTGGGGGTATCATTGTTGGCTAAAGCCAATATGTTTTTTAGAGAGTGGAGGGACTATAATGAAAGATTTTGAATCACTAAATTCGAAAGGTTTTCCTGAATCGCTTGATCTTGAAATTCATTGTGAAAGCCCAATCGTTCGGGTAGAAGAGTCAAAGAGATCTCAAAAGTATGAGGGCAATAAAGTATCCTACTGTGGCCTACCCGTTGTACCAGATCGACAACTTGATGCTAACATCAATCCCAACAGAGAGGCTCTTGTTCGTTATATTGAAAAGAAGTGGGTGAATTACACAGTCCTTCATTATCATTTCCTTGATAATCCCGAAGCATGGCAAGGCGATGAGTCACAAAAACAGGTTGTGAGGGAATCATTCCAAGAATGGAAAGATCTCGGCATTGGACTTGAGTTTAAGGAAGTTACTAATCCATCTGATGCGGAAATACGTATTGCATTCGAGTCTGGGGGATCATGGTCCTATGTAGGACGAGATGCTATAGACCTAGTTCCAAATCCCAATGAACAAACCATGAACTTCGGATGGGACCTAACAACACCTTATGGCCGTGACACAGCTTTACATGAAATTGGGCATGCCTTGGGATTCCCACATGAACATCAAAATCCCAATGCTGGTATTGATTGGGATGAAGAGGCTGTCCATTCTTATTTTAGTGGATCACCGAATAACTGGAATCGCAACAAAATTATCTACAATATTATTCGGAAAATATCACCATCCGCCGTAGAAGGATCACAGTGGGACAAAGATTCAATCATGCATTATCGGTTTCCTGCTGGTTTAATCATTACTCCTGAAATATATCAAAATGAACCACTTGTTCCATTGGCTGGACTGTCCGAAATAGACATTAAAGAAGTGAAGAAGTTTTATCCTGAAGAAACCAAACAGCAGATACCAGAGTTAAAGCCCTACTTATCACAATTGATACAGATCGATCCAGGAGAACAATTGGATTTTGTGATTCAACCAAGTTTAAGTAGAAAATATACCATGCAGACTTTTGGGAACCTAGATGCCGTCATGGTACTTTTTGAAGATGTTGATGGTGAACCAATATACCTTTCTGGCGACGATGATAGTGGTACAAATTATAATGCACAAATAAAGATGCGACTTGTGCACGGTCGAACCTATTACTTAAGGTTGCGCTTGTACCATGCACAAGCTACAGGACAAGGTGCTGTTATGCTTTGGTAATTATCAATTAGAGTTTCCTTCCAGATTTAATATTCTGAAAAGGGGTTCTGTAGAAATCCCTTATCATTTGATGAAACGCAGATCACACAGATGAACACGGATAAAAACTTATATGCGTTTATCTGTGGTTGATCAGTTTATCTAAAATATTCAGAATTCCTTCATGAAGGGGATTTCTACAGATTTTAATTTTTCTTATTAGTAATTCATAATAATTAGTTTTCTTACTGTTTTGTATCAAAGAAGTAAATAAAATAGCAGGAATAAAACCAACATCGATTAAAACATTCCCTATTTCTATATAAAATCAAAATTGTCTTTTATAATATAATTATAAATATGAAATAAGTTTATTCGAATTTTGAGGAGTAGGATATGGAAATGCACAGCATTCTAAGAAAAACCAACTTAAATTATTATCGGACAAAAAGATAATCAGACATACATGGTTATCCTTGGATAAGAATCCTTATACTGACAAAGAACATTTTGTTGAACGCAAATTTAATCAAGGTGCTAAAATGCCATCAGAAAAGTTTAAGAAAATATGGGATAATCAAAAAGGTAAATGTCCGTTTTGTGATCAACCGATGGACATTAGTGCTGATGCAAAAGAAAGACATCTACATCACATAAATGGAAATCATAAAGATAACAAAATCTCAAATTTAGTCTATGTACATGTAGATTGTCATAGGCAATATCATGCTAATTATCCCGAATCTAAAAAAATAATAACTGTTGTCTGAAAAGGTTAGAGATGTTTGAGCTGTATGAAGGGAAACTTTCACGTACAGTTCTTAGACGAGAAAGAATGACTAGTCCCTCCGAATTAGCCGACTCAATGATCGGTCCCATTGAACTCAACTCTACACATTTCATTGTAAATAAGAATATGAAATTTTATTTCTATGGTATCGTTTTTTGCTATATTCCCATGAAAAAAGTATAAAAAAAGTAAACCGAGAGCAAATCCCGGTCAAATAATATTTTGCCGATCAGAATGATACGTCTTCGATCTTGTCCAGGAAGAATATGTCCGGTTTGGTGATAACACCCAATTCTTCCATTTTCTTTTTCAGTTCATCTGATTCGACAAACTTGTGTGCGTTCTCAATATTATCCCACTCGAGAAGTATCACGAGGCTATTAGGGTCTTCTGAGGTGCGGAAAAGCATTCCCCCTTTGGAACCGTACTCCTTTCGTGTAGATTCGTGGTCATCAAATCCGACCTTCCATTTAGAAAAATCTTCTACTGTATGTTTTACAAGTAAATATGCCATTGATTATACCCCCATAATCTATCTGTTTTTCCTGTATATATCATATTTTAATCAGGCTAAATTTATTATTTATGTCTTATCTTGAATAAGAGAAGATGGGATCCTCCAAGGGTGCTTTGCAACATATGGAGCGGAATGCTAGGTCTGAAAGGTATTTGTTTTGATCGGATACGTGAAGTATGGGCTATATAAGCAGAAATTTATTAGTATCGAATTATTATTTCAAAAGTTCAGTTTCATAAATAAACATTGAGATAATTTAATTATAGTATGGGGGATAGACAAGGTTGTACAAACAGACTTATATAGGATACCTTCATTATTAAGATTGCTTTTAAAGGCAAAAACTACTTTAATAAATTATAGGTCTAGATGGTATTTCCTTAACTGTATTTACTATTCTTACGTATGTTTACGAGTTGGTTATAATCCTTTTAAGCACTTTAAAGGAAGTGAAATATTTGTTCAACAACATGGAATCAACTGCACCAGTAGAAGCTGGCGAGACATACGACGTAACAATTGAAGATATTGCAAGAGAAGGAGACGGCATCGCAAGAGTAAGCGGTTTTGTAGTCTTTGTACCTAACGCATCAGTCGGTGACGAAGTAACAATCAAAGTTACCAAAGTCATGAGCAAATTCGCATTTGGCGAATTAGTTTAATTATTATAATTAATTAAACACTTTATTGGAAGATCAATGTTTTGATCTTCCATTCTTATTTTCTTATTTTTTCATAATTTTGTATCAGATATTGTTTTTTATCTTGAACCAATGTCTAAAATTATAATCCATCTACTCTCAATGCTATGTGATGGAGAGTTTAGATAATTGAAATGATGAAATTCTTGTGAAGAAATGAAAAATTAAATGAACTCAATCTGAGTTCCGATCAATCTTTGCTAGTAGCGCTTTCATCCATGTAAAATATTGCCCAAATATGTCCATCAAGATCTTCAAAGCTGCGCCCGTACATCCACTCATAATCCTGTGGCTCTCCTTCTTCTAAACCACCTGCTTCTTTGGCTTTGTTTACCAGTTCATCTACTTTTCCCTGCTTTCATCAGATAGGGAAACCGCCATCTCGGTGCTTTCTTAGCATCACAGATTTGCTTTGTAGTAAACATTTTGAAAAAACTTTCAGTTAATAACATTACAAAACTCTCTTTGTTCACGATCATACAGGTACCTTTCTCGTCAGATAACTGTGGATCAAATTCGAAATCAAGTTTAGTAAAGAATTCAATTGATCGATTCAGGTCTTTCACAGGTAAGTTCACGAATATTTGAGTAGTCATAATATTAAGATCGCTTTAACTGATTATAAATTATTCTAAATCCGAGAACTTGATAAAATAAGGGGGTGTTACAAATGGCAGAATTGAAGACCAGGAAGAATCAAGCAAGCGTAGAAGATTTCATCAATAGTGTTGAGACCGAAAAGAAGCACACCGATTCTTTAGCCATAATGAATCTTATGCAGGAAGTGACTGGTGAAGAACCCGCTATGTGGGGAAACAGCATCGTTGGCTTTGGTAGTTACACCTACAAATATGCCAGCGGACGTACGGGAGATTGGATGTTGGTAGGTTTTTCTCCTCGAAAACAAAACCTGACCCTCTATATCATGCCTGGCTTTGAACAATATGCTGATCTCCTTAGTAAGCTCGGCAAGTACAAATTAGGCAAATCCTGTCTGTACATCAAGAAGCTGGAAGATATGGATCTGGATGTTTTGCAGGAGCTGGTGAAACAATTTGTGGAATATATGAAAGAAACAAGTATCTGAAGTATATTCTCTCCTCTCCACTTTCCATGTGGAATGTATATGTTATAGTTTCTTATTGCGGAGCTTAGGGCCGAAAATGGGATTCTCTAAAGGTACATTGCATTACATGAAGCAGAATGCCAGGGGTGATAAGCTGTTTCCTCTTAATGCATATGTAAAGAAAAGATTGGAGAATTGGATTGAATTAGTAGATCGAATTACCAAACAGCTCTTACATGCTCGGGATCAAGAGACATTAAATCTCCCTTGTGTTTAAGCCTTGTAATCAATTCCTCAGCAATGCAACGTTCAACATGTAAATTTGAAGCTTCCCGATAAATATCTTCAAGTGAAACATCATTGGAAGGGGAAGATGAACTGAGTTGATCGATTATTTCACGCATGACCCTGATTTGATCTTTTGAGTCTGTTCCTGTTTTATTATCACTAACCATGTTCTTTTCTTTAATTTTTTCAATCGAGTTGGCTTCTAAAACAAAATTACCAGTAGTAGTTGATTTGAATTGAGCTTTTAGTACCCCGGTTACAACAACTCTGTCTTTAAAATTAATTGAGTCTACCAAATCTCCTTCCAGATGGACAAGCAATGTTCTTGGTTCAGTATGATCTGATTCTTTAATCAGTATGTCTTGAGAATCAGTATATGAGGATTTTTTTTCTAAAAGAGTAAAGTCAGATTTATTACCACACCATTCGTTTTCACAATGTACTGGTTTCCCAACTTTAGATCCTTCAACTGGTAAGTACATAACAAATTCGCAATGATCACACATGTAGGCAGTAGTTTTCCATATCGGATGGATTTCTTTTATGATTGAAACCTCGCCTTCTACAGAGATTGTATTTAAAATATCCTTGCTTCTAATATCCCTTATTTTCAAATTTCCACTGCCGCTCATATGAATCACATACTCAATTATTTTGATGCTATATCAATATCTCGAGTCATATTGCAACAAAGTTATGTTCTGTGTTCATGCTGTTACTTTCACTGGATGTCGGAGAAGAAAAAACGGTTCTAAAATTAAAAAAGAAAAATCAACACCAATAGGCTGGTATTATGATCATATCCCAACATCATTTGACACATTCAATAATATTTTTAAATTGGGTTTGTGTCAGAATATCGAGGATTTCTACTGAGATTAATTTTTAATCAGTATCAATTATACAAATTATCCCTGTTGGTGCATTTTCTGAAGAACTTCCATAACTTCCTGTGTTGTTTTCTCACGGCTATAATCAGCAGAGCGCAGTTGCTCACCAAGCTTTTTACCTGCCTGCTCAGCTGCAAGCATCACTTTTTCGTCTTTTGTAACGTCAGGGATCGTATCCGCATTGATTGGAGAGTTAGGTCCATGTACAGCATAGTGTCCTCCTACCTTGCAGTCTTCACCGTATCCGCAATAGCAGCAACCAAAAGCACCTATTCCTTCAACATTATCAATAACTTTAATTAGGTTAAATAAGCAGAATGCATTTAGAACCTCAGTAGGCGGCGAAGGGTCTGCACCCCCAAGACTCACATTAACTGCAAGTTTTCCCCAGAGAATATCAGCTTCACGATGCCTGAATTGATACCATCTTTCAAGGAAAGAATGCATCACTGCGTTTAATGTGCTGAAATAGTTGACACCACTCAAAACATAAGCATCAGCTTCAACAATTTTATCACGCATGGTTTTCATGTCATCATTCACTTTACACACATTGTCATCTACACATGCCATACATCCGATGCAGCCACCTATGTTCTTACCGTGCAGTGAAATAAGTTCGTATTCACAGCCTGTATTCTCTAAAATTTTCTGTACAACTTTAATAGAACCTGAACGTGATTCTGTCCTTGGACTTCCTGATATACCGAGTATTTTCATATCTTAAACTCCTCCCTTATAAATCAAATTAGCTTAATACATAAACTGTAAAAGTTGCATCAAACTATCTATATGATATTTACTCAGCATCTTAAAAAGGCTTGAGGTTATTATTCTGTATTTGGTACATTCTAATGACCTTAAAAATTATAATACTCTAAATTTCTCTGCTGGTAAAAGCAAGTAATACTTTCAGGCACGTGACTCCTTTTCCAGATAGCATATAATCTCCTCTCTCATGCTTTTTGAACCTTGAATAAACTTAGCGTACAAAAAGATCAACATTAACTATATCTCCGACATTCTGTGCGAGGATATAGGTAAGCTGAAAAAACACTACGCTGATTTTTTGAAAGTTAATAATCTCAATAATCAAATTATTTATTTGTAATATTGATTTTTCTGGTTCTTTAATTAGTAACATTTTTTAGAAATTTTGATTACCATTAACTATAATACCTTGTAATACAAATGCCGAACTGTCTAAAATTTCGTAATGAATCTTAACATTTTTAGTGGTGGGGTTAAATGATAATTAAAAAAAGTATGATATTTTGTTTTGTAATGGCTTTAGTATTAATGATCAGTGGAACAGCTGCCGCAGGCACATTCACAGTGAACAACAGCATTGGACCAGTAGCAGATTTTTCATCGATACAGGCTGCAGTAAATGCTGCACTTGATGGCGACATCATCCTTGTCTATCCAGGAACATACAATGAAAACGTGGATGTGAACAAACAACTAAACATCACGTCAACCGATGGCTCTGCAGCCACGCATGTCACTTCCGCATCCTCAAATGACGATGTCTTCGAGGTTACTGCTGACGAAGTGACCATCAGCGGGTTCCATGTGAGCGGAGCCAGTTCTAATAATGGAATTCATCTTCATGAAATTGAAAATTGCATTGTTATTAACAATAAGGTGTCGAACAATTCCTTTGGCATCCGGCTGTTTCGTTCCAGCAACAACACGCTGACCAACAACACAGTGTCGAACAATACCGGAATCGGCATCTATATGTCTTCTTCCAGCAACGACACGCTGACCAACAATACGGTGTCGAATAATGCCTACGAAGGCATCTGGTTGTCTTCTTCCAGCGACAGCACGTTGATTAGCAACACGGTGACGAACAACAATTACGGCATCTTTATGCGTTCTTCCAGCGACAGTACGTTGATTAGCAACACGGCGTCAAACAACAACTACGGTATCGTTTTGTCTGAATCCAGCAACAATCTCATCTACAACAATTATTTAAACAACTCTTATAACATTGGTTTTTATGGAACTAAACCTGGCAATATCTGGAACACCACAAAGACCGCAGGCACGAATATCATTGGCGGACCTTATCTGGGTGGAAACTATTGGGCAAAACCGGATGGCACAGGTTTCAGCCAGACCCATGGAGGTGTAGGTGGGATATGCGATTCACCATATAGTATCGACGTGAATAACATCGACTACCTGCCGTTGTGTTTAGTTACACACAATCCGTACGATGAAAATGAGGACTATGTGATTGATATTGGTGAAGTAAGTGCAGCAATTGATGACTACCGTACACAGGGATCTACATCTATTGCAGATATCAATGAACTGATAGATATGTATCGTTCAGGTGTACCCTATTGCTGAAATGAGTGGGATTTAATCCCCCTCACTATTTTTATTAGATGTCTTGAATTTAGTAGCTTTGCAAAATATCGATTTACGATTATTACCCTTCAATTTACGGATAAATTCACTAGTGGTAAATTAACCTTCAATTCCTTCAATCATTTTTTCCCACTGTTCAACCCTCTCTTTCACATGAGCATTGAGAGTAAAAGGCTTATCGGCATCAGCATTCTGTTTCATGTAATGGAGAGTACCCTTAGAAAATCCCATTTTATTCCATTCGGTATAAGGCATGTCAATGATCTTCTTCCTCAATAAATCAGAATCATCTCTTTCACCAACATAAGCAGGTTTATCAAATTCAATCGTTTTCCTTTTTCCTACAAGCTGATGGCTTAATTCCCTTGCTTTGAGCAACAGTACAGAATCCCAAGAATTGTTCTTCTTCCTATACTCAACTTTACCATTCATCAAGGAATTAAACTCTTCAGTAACCTTCCTTGCTCCAGACCAACTGAATTAATGGCTCTCAAGCATTCAGATTCAAGCAATGCATATCCATAATTCAGCAACCTGGAATCCAACCAGATAGAAGTTGAACGGCTTGATCTGGTCTTTCCATTCCTTACTTGCATTAAATCCCTTGAATCTTCTCAGGACATTTGCAGTTGAAACAGTGAGCCTTGAGATTGCATAAAGGCTTGAATACTTCTCTTCAATATCCGTTCCTGAGATTATCCCATAATGCAATTTGAGAATCTCTTCCCATATCTCAGCCTGCCAATCCTCAACATCTTTTGGAAATGGATTTATTAAATGTCCAAGTCCAATTTTTTGATTGTTTAATAATATGGTAGTATTTTATAAAAGTTATTTATGAAGATTTATTCAATTTCCACAAATTCTACATAATTACTTGAAATTTTAATAGCTGAATCGAACATGTTTCCATCACGACTGATTTTCCTGATGTATTCGAGTTTCTCTTTACCCATATCAGCCTTATCTAATGTTCTAATAACACAACCAATCAAAGCATTGATGTCATTAGTTTCACCGTAAAAAGTACATTTTGGTTTATCGTCCATTATAGATCCTACAACAATATAATAAAATGAATGAACATTTGTTCACCTATTCACAAATGAAAAAGAAATCTTTACCAATTATCATAAACCTTAAAAAAAGGTTTATTGTATATTGTGTACTCCACCTTTAATATGGTTTGTATCAAATTACATTAAAGCAAATTCACACAAGCAATTAATGATCATTATTTAGGAAAGAAAAATTGTGATAGTTACAATACCTAAAAAACCGAATTATTTTCAAATGATTTATTAATTATTGAGAGAATAAAAAGTAAGAATGGAAAACCAAAACTTGGTCTTCCAATCATGTGCTTAATTAATTATAGTAATTAAGCTACTTCGCCAAATGCGAATTTTCGTGCTACTTTGGTGACCTTGATTGTCACTTCGTCACCGACAGAGGTGTTAGGTACAAAAATTACAAAACCGCTTACTCTTGCGATTCCATCGCCTTCTCTTGCGGTATCTTCAATTGTTACGTCGTATGTTTCGCCAGCTTCTACTGGAGCAGTTGATTCCATGTTGTTGAACAAATATTTCACTTCCTTTAAACTGCTTAAAAAGATAATAACCAGCTAGTAAACATACGAAAAAATAGTAAATACAGTTAAGGAAATACCATCTAGACCTATAATTTATTAAATTAGTTTTTGCCTTTAAAAGCAATCTTAATAATGAAGGTATACTATATAAATCTGTTTGTACATCAATTCCTATATTTCACACTAAAAATTAATGATCCCAATATTTTCACGACAATTAAAAATTTGAAACAATAATTGGTTTTGAGGAATTGTTTTCTTTTTCTTCCTCAACAGATCAGAATCATCCCTCTTTACAACAAAAACAGGCTTGATAAACTCAATGGTTTTTCTCTTCCCAACAAGATGATGGCTTAACTCCCTTGCTTTGAGCAACAGTACAGAATCCTAAGAAGTGTTCTTCTTCCTGTACTCAACTTTACCATTCATCAAGGAATTAAACTCTTCAGTAACCTTTCGACCACCCTTGTATTTATTAACCAATAAATGTAACATATTATATTAATGTTCAAAAAGCTTAGAAGATATTTTGCGATCATAAAGGTCTTTTTTAAATATAATTTATTCAGCTTGCTCTATAAAGAGATACAGAGCAATTACGTTTCTAACAAGAAGATCACCTGTTCGGTAGATCGGGAAGCACAGAAAAATGCACGAAAGCTCAGACTTGCTTTTGAAGACCTTGGTGTAACATTCATCAAGCTCGGACAGATTATGAGCAAACGTCCAGACCTTATTCCTTTTAGTTATGTACAGGAGTTATCCCAACTACAGAACAAAGTAGGATCAATTTCATTTGAGGAAATGGGAGCATCCTTTGAAGGATACAATATTGGATGTCAGACTAAAGACGTGGCCGATCCATATTCGGAATCGATCGCTGCCTTTGTATCACGATTTGATGAATTTAACAAAAAGCCTATTGCAAGCGCTTCTATTGCACAGGTCTATGAAGCTGTACTGAACGGTAAAAGGGTAGCAGTTAAAATAGCACGTCCTAATCTCATTGACCAGATAAATATCGATCTTTCAATAATCAATGACCTGAAACCACTTTTGGCCAGGATCGGAGGCTTTGGAAGTAACTTCGATATCGATAGTTTTCTTGATGAGTTCAAAGAACTTCTGAACAAGGAAGTGGATCTTCGTAATGAAGCTCGTAACATTATGAGATTCGGTGAAATATTTAGATCTACAAAGGACGTTCATATCCCGAGTGTATATGAAGATCTCTGTACTGAGAGCGTTCTTGTAATGGATTATATGGAAGGGGTGCTTGTAAAGGACCTTGAAGGAGATAGCCAAGCCATACGTTCAAAGTATGCTCATATAATCAGCTCGAGCTATCTGGAACAGGTCTATTTACATGGATTTTACCACGCCGATCCGCATTCCGGTAATATACTACTTCGGGAAGATGGAATTGCCTTCATTGATTTTGGTGAAGTGGGTATAATCGATTCCGAGCTCAGGCGTAACATGTTGAACCTGTTCTATGGTATCTATAAGAAAAATGTGGATATTGCTTTTGAAGCCTTCCTTAAGATAGCCAACATAAATAAGGATGAGATCGATATCCACAAGTTCAAGGTAGATCTTGACTCATTGATATCCCTTCAGAATTTCGCACTCGGTGAACGTCAGAACGACAGTTATGCAAATCTGGCATTCAAATATAATCTATCCCTGCCAAGTGATTTTTCAACCCTTGAACGTTCTCTGGTACTGGTTGAAGGTGTCTGCCTTGAACTTGACCCTAAGTTCAATCTCATCGAAGATGCAAAAACATTGATAGCCATGGTCATGATGAAACGCTATTCACCATTTAATGCAGCAGAATATTTCCTTCTGGAAGGGGACAGATATCTTGAGATCTTCAAGAACCTGCCACAAGGCATTAATGATGTTATCGAAACCATCAGAGGCTATCGCTTTGAAAAACTTGATAAAAAGACCAAGGAGATCAAACACGATAAAATGCTGGACTCTCTAGCAAAATACATTTTCCTTTCAATTATACTTGTTTCTTCTGCTTATCTTGCAACACAACAGGATACAAATCTGGCGAATCTCGGAATTGTCGGTTTCGTTGTAGCGTTGTTCCTGTTCGGGGTGCTGTTCTTAAAACATCAGTAAGGGGTTGATACTTTGAGTGGGGAGTATTTTAACAAAGATATAGAGACAATGGAAAGGGGGGAACTCGATTCCCTTGTTGAAGAAAAATTGCGTTATACGGTAGATTATGCTGTAAAGCACTCTCCTTTTTACAGAAGATGGTTCGAAAGGAATGGCGTTTCTCCTTCAAGCATCAGAAGTCATGAGGACCTGCTGGAATTGCCGCTTGTTTCAGGTGAGCTTATACGAAAGAACCAGCCACCCAAGACCGATGATTTTCAATTCATGAGTGCAGACTGGAATGACATCTACACAATTCATGAGACAAGTGGCACGAGCGGAGTCCCAAAATCGTTCTTCCTCACCTGGCAGGACTGGTTACGTTATGCTGAAAAATACGGACGTAGCTTTTGTTCACAGGGATTCGGACCGGGGGACAGGATGGTCATGTGTGCCTCCTATGGCATGAACGTAGGTGCAAATACAATGACGCTTGCTGCAAAGGATGTCGGCATGGCGGTCATCCCTGAAGGCAAATGCACCTTCTCCACACGCATCTTTGAGACCTATCAACCTACCGGCATAGTTGCCAGTGTCTTCAAATTGTTAAGGCTTGCACGCAGGCTCAAGAGCGAGGGTATTGATCCGAAAGAGACGAGCATCAATAAATTGGTCGTAGGTGGAGAGAGCTTTGCCGAGCAGAGTCGCAGTTATCTTGAGGAAGTATGGGGTTGTCCTGCTTACAATACCTACGGAAGTACAGAAGGAACGATGTGTGGGGAGTGTGTCGAGCAGAATGGCCTCCATGTGCCGGAAGACCTTGTCCATCTCGATGTCTATGACCCATACCGAAAGGAATTCCTCGAGGACGGGGAATGTGGCAGAATAGTGTTAACAACCCTTTTAAGTCCGGGGGAAACGTGTGGTAGTCTTCTGATCAATTATGATACAGAGGATACTACTGTTGTGCATTCTCGTGATAAATGTGCCTGTGGCAGGACCCATATGAGAATTTACACTCCTGAACGCGAAGCTGAAAGCCTCTGGGTATCAGGTTCACCTTTTAATCGTGTGGATGTTGAACAGGGTGTTTTCCAGAGGGAGAACATGGACCATCTGACCGGTGAATATGAAGCATTCTTAGACAAAAATAGTGATGGTAAGGCTGTTCTAAAGGTAAATCTGGAATGCCTTGATAAGAATAACTTTGACAGGGATAGTATTCAAGAGAATTTCCTGAAGGGATTCCTAAATCCAAATACAGGCACTTTGAACCTTTATGAAAAAGGGGGTTTGGACGTTGATATTAATTTCGCTGGTATGGGTGAGCTGGAGATATTCAAGCTAAAAGGAAGACCAAAAAGAGTGGTTGACCGCAGGAAAACTTGATCTTATAGTAAATTTATCCAATTTACTCTTTGATAAATAGGATCAAGAACAAGATGCAAATAAAGAAATAAAGGGAATAAGCAGATCACATATCTGCATATTCAGCATCATAGCCATTTTTATTTACATTGGCATCTGTGAAAGCCAGATAGCCAGACAAGACAAAATTAAGCACAGGTATGAGGAAGAGTATCCCGAGCCACTTTGAACGGTTAAGTCTCCCTGCAACCTCTCCCCAAAGATAAGCTCCCATAAGGAAATTGACGTAGGGAATGAGGAAGATGATGGCATACCAGAGGGATAATCTTGCTACTCTGAACATGAGGAGTATATTGAGCAAAGGTACCCATGCCATCCAGGCATTTTCAGTAGATGTCTTGATCGCAATTTTCTGTAAACAGAATGAAGTGTAGATGTAAGCAAGTAGCACAAATATTAGGGCTATTATTGTATAAGTTTCCAAAATGATCACCAAGTATAATTTTGTTTAAAGGTCATCGGTTCATTTTTAAAAACAAACCCGTCTAAATTTAGACAGCTCTATACACAGTGGTTTGGATATATACTTGTCGATATATTGGACAGTTCTACGAATATTTGTATAAGTGCAGCAGTAAATTGAAAAAATGTAGCAGGCTTCTCCTGCCTGTTAACATAATGTGATATTTTTATCTAATAGCATAAGGTACTCTGTAGGGCTATTCAAACTGAATTATATATCTCATTTCAGTTCATTTGGGAGGTCTTCCCACAAACCGATAAGGTTGTCTTCGGTATCAATTATCTCAGCATAGTATCCAATTTCCATCACAGGCTCTTTCTGTCTTACCACTTTACCACCAGAAACTTTCACTTTTTTAAGCGAGTCCTCGATCGAATCTACAGTGACAACAATTGAAGGATATTCATCCACACTTTCACGTTTGAAAAGTGCACCATTGATAGCACCGACTTCCAGTGGCATTCCCTCATCATCCGTTGGAACTGTAGAGATCAGCTGATAATCCCTGTCAAAACCCATGTCTGTTATCGTCCAGTCGAAAAGTTTCTGATAGAACTCTTTTGCACGATCTGCGTTGTTTACTGGCAGTTGAAAATGTGTTACTGGACATCCACTGTTAACTTTATCTCCCATTTGTTACGTACCCCCAAATTTATGCGCTAATAGAAATTATACATAAAGATAATTTATAATAAACGCTTATTTCGGCTCTGTAGAAATCCTCGATATTTGGACATTAACTCAATTTAAAAAGATTATTAAATGTGTTACCTGATGTTGGAATAGGATCCCCATCTATATATGTTGATTTTGATAGGTTTTCTACAGAGCCGTTTGTTTTACTATTTATATTAAATTTTGTATCCAGTTAGTTCAAGTGTTTATCGCATAACCTAATGTCATCTTTAATAGATTCGGCAATTTCTAGCTTCATATCATCTGAAATTACTTTTACATTCTCCAGAGATGCGAGAGCTCGATTGTAGTATCCTTTTGATATTGTTGGGTCAATATGCATGAAAAATGCCCCTACTTTCATGTGTAATGTAAATATATCACCAAATTTTTTACTGACTCTTTTTGCCAGCTTTTTTGCCAGTTCAATATCTCCTCTTTTTTCAAGCTCAAAGAGGTATGCCATAAATAAGTTAAATTCATTTGTGGCATTTTTTGCTAAGTAATCAAACTTTTCATCCTCATTCATTGCGAGAAATTCACTGTTGAGATATAAGGAATCTGAAGCTTTACCTTTTTTAAAATTAGGGTTTTTTTCTAAAAGAGAATCTACCATTTCTGGAGGCATATCATGCTTTTTTGCCAGCCTTTCAACTCTTTTGACATATCTTGCATTATCTTCTACTGTGGCGATGTCTAAGTAATAACAAACCCATTTCAAATACGCTTGTCTATCTGCCATCCACGAACGATTGTCAATTGATTTAACCATGTAATCAATAACAAGATTGAATTCATGAACAGTAATTGCTTCTTCATTGCCTATTTCTACTGTATTTTCAATTAATGATTCTGCAAGAGGATGCTTAAAATAGTTCATCTTTTTGCCAAGATTTGATCTTATGTCTTTTAGTACCTTAATAACTTCTTTGTCAGTTATTGTGCCGTTTTCCTCATTGTAGTAATAAGCAATGGTTTGCTCAAACATACCATAATGCAGACTGAATTCATCCTCTTTATCTTCAAGGCTTTTCAGTTTAAGGATTTCTTCATTATCTGGTTCAAGTATGTCTAATAATGAATTATTATCGATATCGATCACAATATTATCATCTTTTTCAGAAATCATGTTTTATCACACCGTTTTTGAAATTGTTAATATTACATATAAGGTTTAAAATTATCTTACCTTCCCCACCAATCCCCAAAACTTCCAAAAAACAACACCATGTTTTAAGATAGAAACTAAATATTTTACCAAATTTGTTACTGAATTGTTCTGCCAGCAGCTTAGCAATTTTGATTTTCCCCTGTCTTAGAAGCTCAATAATATACGGAATAAATAGATTAATATTTTCCGGGCTGTTCTCGATCAGATAATTGCATCCCTCTTCATCAGTTTTTAATGTAAATTCTTGAATTTTAGCGAGCCTTGAAAGTACTTCTTTTTCTTGGTTCACTGACTTGATTATTCGCCAACCGAATTTATTGCCTCCTGTCAACATAACCTGAACATGTTAATGATTCTGCAATATCCATTAGCATACCCCTTTTTATCATTTTAGTAAATTTCGGCCCTGTAGAATGGACTGAAATGCAGATTTCATTATGAGCTCGGGTAATACATATGCAAATCATTTAGACTTGGATCGTTGTCCGAATATTAAGGCAATGTTGATGGTGAATAAAAAAAGGTTCCTATCAACCAGGACTATGAACACGCCACCTAATTCTGAAATGAAAAATGAAGCATTTAATTCTTAAAAAAGACCCTGGAGACGCCAAAATGGCGTCCCAAGAAAGAATTAAAAGTCAATCTTTAACTGAATTTCTCAGTTAATTAATTGTTGCAGTTCCGGATGGCACTGAATCCAGGCTTAATTCCATCTGATAATTAAAGTGGTCTGCTGCTCCAGCAGGCACTTCTCCAACCAGTGGTTTGATCTGGAAAGGAGCTTCTCCTGTTGGATCGACACCATTCATATCTGGTTCAACTGAAATAACTACCAGGCTTGCCCCATCATCAAGATCGATAGGGAAAGTGACACCTGCTGGTGGGTTGAGAAGATAGTCTTCTCCAGGGAATGGAGGTGCCTGCTGAACATCGCTGTATCCATCAAAACCATCTGCTTCATCAACAGCTGTAAACCTGCCTGAGGTCACTGGTGTACCTTCGAAGACTGCCCATCCTTCATATACCCAGCCATCAGGTAAGGTTGGTAGCACTAAAGCTGGTGATGGATCTGGAAGGTCCAGGAACCATATGCCGCTGTTCTCATTGGTGTTTGCTCCATTTGTTGGAGTAGCCAGTATGTAGCTACCAGAAGCACCAGAGAGATCAACTGGGAATTCAAGGGCTGCAGAACCTTCACTCAGGTCACCAGACAATACTACAATTCCACTTGAAGCTGCATCTGCATCACCTTCGGGTTCAATTGTAATAACTATCGCATCAGCGTCACCGATGTTTTCAGGAGCAACAAATGAAAGCTCATCGCCCACGTTGAATGTTCCTGTACTTACCTTATCCTCACCAAAGATGGCCCATCCCTCATAATGGCCTTCTTCAAGTGCTTCTAAACCATCAAAGGTCAATACCATTTCATTCGGTGTATCCTGCACACATCCTGCAGTGAACAGTGATACCATAAAAATACCACAAGCAAGAATTATTTTTTGTTTATTATCCGTATTAATACCTCCCACTATCTAAATTTAATCTGTATACTAAACTTTGAACAACCAACCATATAAACTTATGGAAGAATTTTTTATAAATTATATATCTTTTGTTTCCACAGTGAATCCAATATGACTCCTACATCTATCTTGAAAAGAAGTTCTCACAGCAGATATAAAGGAAGAAATACCTACTTTTCTAATATGTACCCTGATTTCATCGAGAATATACAGAAAGAACTGGAAGTTAACATTGATCAGGATTACCGCAACACTATAAGAGACCACTTTCACATGAATGTGGACAGTTTTCTTGGAGTGAGAATGCCAATTGTACGTCAAATAGCTACCAGAGGATTTGATAAGACTAAAAAGATCAAAGAAATATTATTTCTATGTGAAGAACTTTTGAACACTGGTATTTATGAGCACAAGATCATTGCTTTTCTCTGGGTTCAAAGGTGTAAAAAGGATTTTCTACCTGAACATTTCGATACATTTTACCGATGGCTTTCTGAATACGTGAACGATTGGAGCGACTGTGACACCCTTTGTACCAACGTTCTAGGAGAATTCCTGCTCATCTATCCGGAATTTGCAGCACAAATGGAGAAATGGACCAATTCCAAAAACAAATGGGTCCGAAGAGGAGCAGCCGTATCTCTGATATTGGGACTTCGGAGAGGGATATTCCTGAAAACAGCGTTCAATGTGGCAGATAAACTACTGGATGAAAAAGAGGACCTGGTTCTCAAAGCCTCTGGGTGGATGCTTAAAGAAGGGAGCAGATCTTTTCAAAAAGAGGTGTTTGACTACCTTATGGAAAATAAAGAAGTAATACCGAGGATCACCTTGCGCTATGCTTCTGAAAAAATGCCTGAAAAAATGAGAGCAGATATCATGAAACGATGATAGCCTTTTGTGAGTAGAATATTGATCTCATGTTTAGTTAATTTCCAGTAATCTGTTCATTTCTCAGCCAGCTTCCTGCATTCTTCATACCTGAAACAATCAATCTCATGGTCATTGACCATTCCAACCGCCTGCATGAATGCATAAATTATAGTTGGGCCCACAAACGAAAATCCTCTTTTCTTTAAATCCTTGCTTATCATTTCAGATAACTCGGTCATTGCTGGAATATCACTCATTGATCTGAAAAAATTCTGTATAGGTCTATCGTGGATAAAACCCCATATATACTTATCAAAAGAACCAAATTCATCTCTTATTTCAATGAATGATCTGGCATTCTTTATTGAAGACAGGATCTTCCTCCTGTTCCTTATGATCCCACTGTCCTGCATCAATTCCTCAATCTTTGCAGCATCATAGGCTGCAATTTTATTAAAATCAAAATCCTCGAAGGCTTTTCTGTAACCATCCCTTCTTTTCAGAATAGTGTCCCAGCTCAAACCTGCCTGTGCTCCTTCAAGTATCAGGAATTCGAAGAGTTCCCTGTCATCATGTACAGGCACACCCCACTCAGTATCATGGTATTGCTTTTCAAGGTCGTTCACATTGGCCCATTCACAGCGAACTTTCATATAGCTCAGACAGATATCAAGGCTTTTATAGTTTCTTTTATAAAATCTTACAGGGGGTATGAGGGCATTATGAAAAGAAGCGCTTTTGATATCCATACATGGAAATACGATCTCTGGTACGACAAGAATCCGGCAGTCTATGTATCTGAACTGGAGGCTATCAGGGAGCTTATGCCATCGAAAGTAGCCCACAATAGTATTGAGGTCGGAGTTGGTACAGGCAGGTTTGCATCAGAATTGGGCATCACTTACGGACTTGATCCCTCTGCAGAAATGTTGAAAATTGCAGTGTCGCGTAAGGTTGAATGCATAAAAGGAGTTGGTGAGGCACTTCCTGTCAAAGGATCTTCAATGAAACTTGCGCTTATGGTTACAAGTCTCTGTTTTATGGATGCTGGAAAAGCACTGGAGGAAGCATATCGCATACTTGATCCGGAAGGATTTCTGATCGTTGCTTTTGTTGAAAGGAATAGCCTTCTGGGGGAAAAATATCGCAAGAAAGCATCAGAAAGCAGTTTTTACAAAAACATTGAATTTCATACCACAGAGGAAGTCCTGTCGATGTTGAAGGAATACGGATTTGAGGACCTGCATATAAGACAAACTCTTTTCAAGTCTCTGGACAGGATACAGGATGTGGAAAAACCGGAGAAGGACTTCGGAAAAAGTTCCTTCGTTGTCATCAGGGCAAGAAGTATAAAGTACGAATAAAGAACTTTCTTAAAGGGGAATTATAGGGGGATTATCATTTTGAACGAAATTGGCAAAGAGTTTATGGATAAAACGAAATTCCAGTATGCAGAAAGGTCGGATCAGTCAATGGGTTATCCGCAGCCTCCACTGCAGAAAGGTGCTGGTGGAAGGAAGGTCATTGAGCTTCCCGCACCGGGAACACTAAATGTTAAGAATATAGACCTGAGGGAAGCCATAGAAGGACGTTCCAGCTTTCGAAACTTTTCACAGGAACAGTTGTCTCTCGGTGAGTTATCATACCTGCTCTGGTGCACTCAAGGCGTGAGAGAATTAATGGGAAATGCAGCCACGCTGAGGAATGTACCCTCTGCAGGTGCAAGACACGCCCTCGAGACATACATACTCGTAAACAACGTGGAAGGCCTTGAAGAGGGGATCTACCTTTTCCTGCCCATTGAGCACAAACTGGCTAAGATAAAAACAGGTTCCTTAGTTGCTGAAAATATTACTGCTGCATGTCTGGACCAGTCCTTCATCAGATCGAGCGCTGTCACGTTCATATGGACAGCAGTTATCTACAGAATGAAGTGGAGGTACGGGGAAAGAGGATACAGGTACATAAACCTGGATGCAGGTCATGTGTGCCAGAATCTCTACCTGAGCGCCCAGTCCATCGACTGTGGGGTCTGTGCCATTGGAGCCTTCTTTGATGATGAACTTAATGCTGTGCTGGGGATAGATGGCGAGGATGAATTTGTAATCTACATTGCCACAGTGGGTAAGAAATGACCAGACCAAAAAAAGAAATAGCATTGGAAGAACTGATTCAAATGCCGGGTTTTGGGAAGAAGTCAGCTGAGAAACTGTGGGACCTGGGAATACATTCCATTTCTGAGCTCAAAGGTAAAGATCCCGAGCTGATGTATCTTAAATTAATTGATCTGAGGGGAATGCACATTGACAGATGTGTACTCTATGGTTTCAGGGAGGCGGTCTACTACGCATCTCACAAGAATCATGATCCCGAACTGCTCAAATGGTGGAACTGGTCCGATAAAAAGATGGGAAAAAGGAAGAAATAATTCCTGTTTCCTGGTATCAAATAGGACTCAATCGCATTGATTCTCATTTCACCTTCTTAAAACAACTTCATCTTATTGGTCAGATTTAATAATGTTCTAAAACCCAACAATACTAATATTTTAATAGTATTGCATTAAACATTATATGGGGTTAAACGAATTTGGTTATATTTAAATTTTTATAACGTGACGTATATTTTTATTAAATATCATAAATTAAATGCATATTATTAATAAAAATAACAGATTCGGGTGGTGTTTACATGGGTGGTACATTTAAAAAAACATTTGAAAATAATGCAGGTTCGTTGAATTCAATTAATTTAAAGGGAATTAACAGATCAATGTATGTTACAATCTTTGTTTTGCTAATTTTAGTTATGATTGCTGGATTAGCAAGTGCAGCAGACACAGCTGAGATTCGCAGTCCTGTGTTCAGCGGTGACAATTTAACTGACATCATCGCTAACGACGGAAACTCTATTAGTTTCACTGACTTCGCAGCATTTTACTATGACATTGACGACGGTGTAGGATCCGAGTCCATAACTTTCAATGGCACTACTGACGTTATTGGAGAAGGTGACCTTGTCTACACTGCAATGATCCAGCAGGTAGGATACACCTACGAAGGATGGGATGATGATGGTCAGACATATGACAAGATCGGTTTCCTTGCAGAGGAATACGTACCAATCGACCAGGATCCTGGAATCCTTTCCACACTTATCATGGATGACGACGGGAAGTACACCATACGTATTGGCGAGGCACTTGACCTTGGTGAGGGCTTTGCACTCACACCAAAGCAGATCGATGTTGACGGTAACAAGGTATGGCTCGAGCTTTCAAAGGACGGCAAATTCCTCGATGATGATGTCTACAACACAGAAGGCAACACCGACGAAACTTCCTGGGACTATGAAGCAGATGTTGCTGGCGAGGAAGATGTTGTTATCATGAGAGTACATGTAGATGAGGTAAATCAATCAGGCAACTTCATAATTATTGAGGGTCTCTGGTTGATCAACGATGAAGTAATAGAGATCGACACAAGTGACACATTCGATGACCTCGAAGTAACCACAATTACAACAGGTCCAAGCGGAATGATCGAAATGAAGAACGTCGACAACGACATCACTCTTAACGATGACTCCCTTATTTCACTCTCTGATGGAATTTCCATACAGACTGCAGATCCTGCAGCAGGCACAGATGCTCTTAGATTCTACTTCGTAAAGCAGATCACAGAGCCAGGTACCTATGAGATCAGAGGTACTGTTGCTGAACCTGATACTTCCACAGTAGTTTCAACCCACACATGGACAGCAGCAAACTTTGCTGGCTTCTACTATGACATCGATGATGATATTTCATCAGAAACATTGGTAGCAACAGTTACTGTTGATAGCAGAACCATTGCAGAAGATGACCTTACCTATACTGCACAAATTCAGCAAGTCGCATACGCCTATGAAGGATGGGCATATTCCCCTGTTGCAGATGAGCAGAAATTCGACACGATCGGTTTCCTTGCAGAGGAATACGTTCCAATCGACCAGGATCCTGGAATCCTTTCCAAGTTGATCCTTGACTCCGATGACAAGTACGGCCTTCGTATCGGTCAGACGTTAGAACTCGGTGAAGGTTTTGCAATCACACCAAAGCAGATCGATGTTGACGGTAACAAGGTATGGCTCGAGCTTTCAAAGGACGGCAAATTCCTCGATGATGATGTCTACAACACAGAAGGCAACACCGACGAAACTTCCTGGGACTATGAAGCAGATGTTGCTGGCGAGGAAGATGTTGTTATCATGAGAGTACATGTAGATGAGGTAAATCAATCAGGCAACTTCATAATCATTGAAGGTATCTGGTTGATCAGCGATGAAGTTATGGAAGTCGACACAAGTGACACATTCGGTGACCTCGAAATAACAACTATTTTTACAGGTCCAAGTGGAAGTATCGTGATGAAGAACATCGATAATGAGATCACTTTGAGAAAGGATTCAGAAATCGGATTAACAGAAGTTTTCAACTTGAAAGTTGCTGACAGTGAGGAAGTAAGATTCTATCCATTCATGGAGTGTGAGGTTATTATTGAGAATGAAATACCAACAGCCAACATTTCTTCAATTTTACCAAACATTGCAGATGAAGGTGATTTGGTAACATTCTCGGGAACAGGCAGTGACAACGATGGAAGTATTATCACTTACCTCTGGACTTCTGATCTTGATGGTCAATTGAGTACCAGTGAGAACTTCAGTACATCTGCTTTATCAATTGGAACTCACACGGTCTACTTTAAGGTGCAGGATGATGATGGTGCATGGTCTGCTACTGATTCAGCCACAGTAACAATAAATGAATTGCCAAATGTAGCTCCGACCGCTGAGATCTTATCGATCGATCCGTCTACAGCTACTGAAGGTATAGAAATAACATTCAATGGTTCTGGCACCGATTCCGATGGCACGATCATAAGTTATGATTGGAATTCAAGTATCGATGGTCAATTGAGTGCCAGTGAGAGCTTCAGTACTTCAGGTCTTTCACTTGGAACTCACACGATCTACTTCAGTGTACAGGATGATGATAGTGTATGGTCTGCTACGGATTCAGCCACAGTGACAATCAATGAAAAACCAAATGTAGTTCCGTTTGCTGAGATAATATCGATCGATCCGACGACAGCTACTGAAGATACAGAAATAACATTCAATGGTTCTGGCACTGATTCCGATGGTATGATCATAGGCTACGATTGGACTTCTAATCTTGATGGTCAATTGAGTACCAGTGAGAACTTCAGTACTTCAGCTCTTTCACTTGGAACTCATACGATCTACTTCAGTGTACAGGATAATCACGAAGCATGGTCTGAAACAGCTACTGGAAGTTTGCCTATATACAATTCATATGACCTTGATCATGACTTTAGGATTAATATTGGTGAAGTTAATGCGGCAATCGATGACTACCGTACATAGGGACCAACATCTATTGCAGATGTCAATGAGCTGATAGATATGTATCGTACGGATGGGCTCTATTGTTAAGAATTAGTTGAAGGGGTTATGTCCACATCTATATTCATTCTGGTATTTGCCGGTCTGTTCCAAAAAAAGGAAGAAATAAGTTTCTTCCCTTTTTTAAGATCGAATGTATGTGTTTATGAGATTTTAGACTGTAGCCAATGGCATCAGTTTACCTTCAACTGAACCTCTTGTCATCAAACTAATTTAGTTCAAACGAGCTTCTTGCCGGCATCATCCCCGGACTTACACTCGAAGACATCGGTGATGTTCATGACCATAAGCGCCTTTGCAGGGAATCTGTCTCCCATTGCTTTTGCTCCAGCATAGGCTTTGTCATAATCATCCCCGCTTGTCTTGACATCTACATCTCCTTTTATCTGGAAACAGCCACCGACTTCAGGTCCCCATACAAAAATAGAGGCCACTGGGTTCTCATCCAGATTCTGGCGGGTCTTCAGGAAATAATTGTCCGTTACCCAGATCGTCTCATCATCTACCAACTTGCACATGCCTATAGGGATCACATTTGGAATCCCTGCTTTTGATGCTGTTGCAAATGGGAATATCTGTACTTTTGAAAATGCTTCTTTCATATCTTCTGTGAGTTTAACCATCTAGATCACCTTTCCATTGATAAGGACCTCTTATGAGACCTAAAAAAATAACACTCTAAACCTTTATAACAATTTCTTATCTCTTGTGTGCTTTTAGTGCTTCTTCGATATTTCAGACAGTTCGAATCGTTCTTCCTTCATCTTTTAACCACTTGCAAGTTTATTATGGAGTAAAACGATTGTCTATTGTGGAGGATAATAATAATTAATTCTTGAAGGGGTGTAAAAATGGGAGATGAAGAAGATATATTTCTAGAGATGTTCGATAAATTACCTAGGCAGGGCCCAGGTAAGGATGAATGCACAAGAAAAGCATATTCAATGCTCTCAGACCTTCCGGAAATACCTGACATTCTTGATATAGGCTGTGGTTCCGGAAGGCAGACGCTTGTGCTTGCAGAAATATCAAAAGGGCACATCGATGCCCTTGACCTGAATGAGATCTTCCTGGAAGACCTTAATGAAAGGGCAAAAGAAAATGGCTTCTCAGAGAACATCAGGACCTAGGTTGGTTCTATGACGGAGCTTCCATTTGAAAAGGAAAGCTTTGACCTTATCTGGGCTGAAGGGGCGATATACATCATGGGCTTTAAGGAAGGTCTTGCTTACTGGAAGCACTTCCTTAAAAAAAGCGGTTATATTGCCGTAACTGAGATCACATGGCTCAAAAGTTCTCCGTCTGAAAGAGCACGTTCATTCTGGGACAATTATCCAGAGGTCGCCATGGAGACCATTGAAGAGAAAAAAGCCATCATTTCAGATCTTGGTCTTGACTGTATTGGTTCATTTGTACTTCCTGAAAAAGCATGGTGGGATGACTATTATGTTCCGCTTGAAAAGCGCCTTGAGGAAATGAAGATAAAATACGCAGATGACCCTGTATTTGTTGCCCTCGCAGAAGAAACCTATGCTGAAATTGATATGTATAGAGAATGTTCAGATGATTACGGATATGTTTTCTACATAATGCAAAAAAAAGAATAAGACAGGTCAATTGAATAACTTGTCAAGGAAATACTGGTGGACCCTCATATCATCGGTCAGTTCAGGATGGAATGCAAATGCCAGCACATTATCCTGCTCGGCAGCAACGATCTTTCCATCAATGGATGCAAGGACCTTTACACCTTCCCCTGCTTCGGTAATTGCAGGAGCTCTGATAAAGACGGCATTGTATGGGGAATCAAGGAATGAGATATCAAGCCCGATCTCGAACGATTCGAACTGTCTTCCAAAGGCATTTCTATTGACCTTTATATCCATAAGGCCTAACAGGTGCTGGTGTGTTTTTTCGACCTGTGAATCGCCTGCTTTTGCGGTCAGTATGAGACCTGCACAGGTTCCCATGATGGGAATACCTTTTTCTTTTGCATCCTTTATCTCTACGTCAATACCTTCCCTTAAGATGAGGCGACCAAGGGTCGTACTTTCCCCGCCAGGGAACACAAGTCCGTCACAGGTGGGAACAATACCTTTGTGCTTGATAGTAACTATTTCAGCAGTTGCTCCGCGTTCTGCAAGAGCACGCTCAAGAGATTCAACATGTTCAGAAACATCGCCCTGAATAGCGATAACTCCAATACGCATAATTAACACCAAAAAAAAGAAGTAAAAAGGGAAAGGTTACCAGCCACGAGTCTGGAGAACCTGATCCTCTGGGATTGAATCTACACTGATACCTTTCATACCCGCGCCGATACCTTTTGATACCTCAGCAAGTACTTCAGGATTGTTGTAGTTGTTAACAGCCTCAACAATAGCTTTTGCCATTACTTCCGGCTTCTCTGCCTTGAAGATACCTGAACCGACGAAAACACCGTCAGCGCCAAGTCTCATCATAAGAGCTGCATCTGCAGGAGTTGCAATTCCGCCAGCTGCGAAGTTCACAACAGGAAGACGCTGCATCTGCGCCGTTTCCATAACAAGCTCAATAGGTGCTTCGATGTCCCTTGCAGCCATAATAAGCTCTTCCTTTGTCATTCCCTGAAGTGTCCTGATCTCGCCCAGGATCTGCTTCATGTGGCGTACAGCCTCTCTTACATCTCCGGTACCAGCTTCGCCTTTTGTGCGTATCATAGCTGCACCCTCGTTGATCCTTCTCAGTGCTTCACCAAGGTTACGTGCACCACATACGAAAGGAACAGTGAACTGTGTCTTATCGATGTGGAACTCTTCATCTGCAGGTGTAAGTACTTCTGACTCGTCGATCATGTCAGAGCCAAGTGCCTGAAGGATCTCAGCTTCAACGAAGTGTCCTATCCTTGCTTTTGCCATTACCGGAATTGTTACAGATGCAATGATGTCAGCAGTTACCTGTGGGTCTGCCATCCTTGCAACACCGCCTTCTTTTCTGATGTCTGAAGGGACTGCGTGGAGTGCCATAACTGCAACAGCTCCTGCCTCTTCAGCGATCCTTGCTTCCTCAGGGGTCGTAACGTCCATGATAACGCCGCCTTTCTGCATCTTTGCAAAGCCGCGTTTGATAAGTTCTGTACCGTGTCTTAATTTTTCAAGTTCCATAATGATCATCCTTTAAGCTGATTTAGTCTAGTAAATATGGTCAATATTTAAAAGTGTTTAGTTCGTGTCATTCCTCATTTTTAATTCTTGCAACACCCACAACCTTGTCGCCGGAGCGCACATTCATAATTTTGACACCCTGTGTGTTTCTTCCCTGTGCACGTATATCCTTCACAGGAATTCTGATGAAAATTCCTTCTGAACTTGTCACCATGACCTCATCTTCCTCTTTAACGGCCTTTACATTTATTACAGGACCGTTCCTGAGACTCGTCACTATGGTGATCACACCCTGTCCACCACGTTTCATTCCACGGTACTCGTCAAACGTTGTACGTTTTCCATATCCGTTCTCTGTGATGGTGAGTAGTTTAGTGCTCAGGTCAACAACATCAAGACTTACCACAATATCATCGCCGGCAAGCTTCATTCCGCGAACACCTCTTGCAGTACGACCCATTGGACGAACATCCCTTTCACAGAATCTGATAGCCTTTCCATGTCTTGAGACCATCATTATTTCCTTGGAACCGTCCGTGAGTGCTACATTGACAAGTTCATCCCCTTCATCAAGTTTGAGCGCAATGATACCGGCCTTTCTCACATTACTGAAATCCGACAATGGGGTCTTCTTTACAGTTCCCATTCGTGTTGCCATGAACAAGAACTTATCCTCTTCGAATTCCTTCACTGTTATTGTTGCAGTAACGGATTCGTTCTCAGCAAGATCAAGCAGGTTTACAACAGCCTTACCCTTTGACTGCCGGCTTCCTTCTGGGATGCTGTAAACCTTTTTCCAGTGGACTTTTCCGCGATTGGTGAAGAACATCAGGTAATCATGAGTGGATGATATAAAGATATCTTCAACGACATCCTGTTCCTTTGTTTCCATTCCAATGACACCCTTTCCACCCCTGTGCTGTTGAGTGTAGGTATCCACAGGCATCCTCTTGATATAGCCGCTATTGGTGATTGTAACGATGACTTCTTCCACAGGGATTAAATCCTCATCCTCAAATTCGACATGTGAACCTGTGATCTCTGTCCTGCGCTTATCTGCAAACCTTTCGCGGATGGCCTGTAACTCTTCCTTTATGATGTTGTATTTCCTTTCATCACTTTCAATGATGTCTTTCAGGTCCTCGATAAGCTTGACAAGTTCTCCATGCTCGTCCTCTATCTTCTGCCTTTCCAGTCCTGTCAACTTCTGCAAACGCATATCTAGGATGGCCTTTGCCTGAACTTCATCAAGCCCGAACTTGGTCATCAGCCCTTCCTTAGCCTCATCCACAGCATTTGAACCGCGAATCAGAGCTATGACCTCATCGATATGGTCAAGAGCGATCATTAATCCCTTAAGGATATGGGCTTTCTCATCAGCCTTTCTCATCTCGAACATGGAACGTTTGAGTATGACATCGATCCTATGTTCAAGGTGTATCTGAAGCAATTCCTTAAGGGTCAATTCCCTTGGAATATTATCGACAAGTGCAAGGTTGATGATACCAAAAGTGGTCTGCATCTGGGTATGCTTGTAAAGCTGGTTCAGTATAACTTCAGGATTTGTGTTCCTTGTAAGTTCAATAGAAACGCGGATACCATCGCGATCAGATTCATCACGCAGATCTGAAATGCCGACCATCTTCTTTTCCCTTACAAGAGCGGCAATGTTTTCGATAAGTCTTGATTTATTGACCTGATATGGCAGTTCTGAAATAACGATACGCTTCTTATCGTTCTTCATTTCCTCGATCGAAGTAACTGCTCTTATCTTTATAGGCCCTCTTCCAGTCTCATATGCGGACTTTATACCCTGATGACCAAGGATTACTCCACCTGTTGGGAAATCAGGACCTTTGACTATCTCCATTAGACTGGAAATGGGTGTCTCAGGATCCTCAATAAGCATTAAAGTGGCATCAATGACCTCTCCAAGATTGTGTGGTGCCATATTGGTGGCCATTCCCACTGCAATTCCTGTAGAACCATTGATAAGAAGATTTGGTAGTCTTGCAGGAAGTACTGTAGGCTCCTTTAGAGAACCATCGTAGTTGGGCCTGAATAGAACGGTCTCCTTGTCAATGTCTGTGAGCATCTCGTTGGAGATACGGTCCATTCGGGATTCGGTATATCGCATAGCTGCTGCGGAATCACCGTCAATTGAACCGAAGTTACCCTGACCATCGATCAATGGATACCTTAGGGAAAATTCCTGCACCATTCTCACAAGAGAATCATAAACTGCAGTATCGCCATGTGGGTGGTATTTACCAAGAACGTCTCCCACTACACGAGCGGATTTCTTGTATGCTTTATCATAGGTCATACCGGCTTCTTTCATGGCATAGAGTATACGCCTGTGTACTGGTTTGAGACCGTCACGTGCATCTGGTAAAGCCCTTCCAACTATTACGCTCATTGCATAATCGATATAGGAATTCTTCATCTCATCCTGAATAAGGATAGGGACGATCCTTTCACCGGTATCAGTGGGCTTGATATCCAGAGGTTCATCATTTGGCTGGACATCGCCAGGTTCATTATTCATGTTATCTGCCATTTATATCACCTCATAGATCCAGATTAACGACTTCCTTTGCATATTTCTGTATGAACGCTTTACGTGGTGCAACTTCATCACCCATAAGAACGGAGAACATCTCATCCGCAGCGGCTGCATCGTCCATGGTGACCTGCAACAATGTCCTTGTATCAGGGTTCATTGTGGTTTCCCAAAGTTGTTCTGGGTTCATTTCTCCAAGACCCTTGTAACGCTGTACATAGGTGTTATTCTCACCGATCTCTTCAAGCTTCGCTGCCAGTTCCCTGTCAGAATATACATAATGTTCGGCTTTGCCTTTCTTTATACGGTAAAGCGGGGGTTGTGCAATGTAAACATATCCTGCATCAATAAGCGGAGCCATGTATCTGAAGAATAAGGTAAGGATCAGTGTGCGTATGTGTGCACCATCGACATCAGCATCGGTCATTATTATCACTTTGTGATAGCGTGCCTTTTCAATGTTATAATCTTCACCTATGCCTGTACCCATGGCAGTGATGAGTGAGAGGACCTCATTGTTCTTCAAGACCTTTGCAAGACGTGCCTTTTCGACATTGATGATCTTACCCCTGAATGGCAGGATCGCCTGGAATCTACGGTTACGTCCCTGTTTTGCCGAACCACCTGCAGAATCTCCTTCCACTAGATATACTTCACTTACAGATGGGTCCTTCTCGGAACAATCTGCAAGTTTGCCTGGCAGGGTGCCGATCTCAAGGGCACTTTTCCTGCGTGTAAGTTCACGTGCCTTCTTAGCAGCTTCCCTTGCACGTCTGGCATCCAGTGCCTTCTGGAAGATGATGACTGCAACTTTTGGGTTCTCTTCCATGTATTCGGAGAGGCCCTCTGAAACCATGGAATCAACGATACCCTTAAGTTCACTGTTACCAAGCTTTGTTTTGGTCTGACCTTCGAACTGTGGCTCTGTCAGCTTAACACTGATGATGGCTGCAAGGCCCTCACGGATATCCTCACCTGTGAGCTTCTCATCTCCTTTGACCACATTGTTCTTCTTGATATAATCGTTAGCAACACGCGTTAATGCTGTCTTGAACCCAATAAGGTGAGTACCACCTTCATACGTGTTGATGTTATTAGCAAAAGAATATACATATTCACCGTAGCTGTCGGTGTATTGCATAGCGATCTCAACAATGGTCCCTTCTTTTTCACGCTCAAAATAGATAGGTGCCTTGTGAAGAGCTGTCCTGCTCTGGTTCAGGTGTTCAACGAAAGAGACAATACCGCCTTCGTATTCGAAAACGTCCTGCTCAAGTTCTTCATCCCGTGAATCGGTAATAGAGATCCTGATATTTCTATTCAGGAAAGCCAGTTCCCTGAGTCTTGTAATAAGTGTCCCGTAATTGAACTCGGTCGTTTCGAATATCTTGGAGTCAGGCATGAACGTGCTCTTTGTTCCTGTGCCTTTTGAATCCCCAATGACCGTTACACCGGATGTAGGGGCTCCGCGTTCATAACGCTGGTAGTATAGTTTCCCATCACGCTTGACCTCGACTTCCATCCATTCGGAAAGGGCGTTCACAACGGATACGCCAACACCGTGGAGACCACCGGATACTTTGTAGTTGCTCTTGTCGAACTTTCCACCTGCGTGGAGAACGGTCAGTACGACCTCAAGTGCGGATTTCTTATATTTTGGATGATTGTCGACAGGTATTCCACGACCGTCATCTACAACGGTGACAGAACCATCTGCATTGATCGATACGTCTATATTTTTACAGAAACCAGCAAGTGCCTCATCAATACTGTTGTCAACGACCTCGTATACGAGGTGATGAAGTCCTCTGGTGTCTACACTTCCAATATACATGCTGGGTCGTTTGCGTACTGCTTCCAGCCCTTCAAGAACCTGAATGTGTGTTGCATCGTAATCGTCACTCATCGCGATTTTCTCCCTAGGATACGGATATTCGAACTTAAATAAAATCCTTTAGTCAGTTAGATGTGATAAATAGATAAAAAAATCGTTGTAAATAATTCAGTTATCGTATTCCCTGTATCTATTCTTATCTATATATTTAGTCTGCATCTATGCATTCATCTATATTAAATGTTTAGCTATAAATGTGAACGATCGAGATTTTATATTGAAAATTGCATAAGGGAACACCCCAGAATACTCTCGATCAGTATAACTTATCAGAACAGGCCCTCAAGCAGTTTGCTGGAGGATATCAGTGTCTGCCAGACTCCAGACGACCTCGCCATTGAACTTGTAATTGACCGGCTCTATCGGACGTGGGGATTTTAAGAACCATCCTTTTATGTTCTTGGCATAGCTCTCTTCCGGACTCAAATGGCGTCTTTGGTCGAGCTTGAAATGAAAATCAGATTCATATTCCTTACATTCAATAAGGTTCACTGTTCCGATTATCATTCCAGTGGGCAGATCCTCAAGCTGTTCAGTAGGGACATCATAGTTCTCGTTCACCCACTTAAGGTCCTTTTTCCGAATAATTGCCCTGCTTGCATAGATGGCTATCGTTCCCCGGACAAACGTGTTCTTTGAACGTACTTCTATATTCTTTAGGCCACGAATTACCAGTGAGGCCCAGGGCTGTCTTATTGCAAGGACATGTATCTTTGGATGGGGTAGTGCATATTCGTCCCCGGGGTCGATACCACATTCTGTCAGCGTGGTCTGCTTATGTGTAGTGGGTAAGAAACGATCAAAATAGGTTGGTTCTTTTGGAATAACGGCAACATCCCATGTATCAGGTAGACTGATATCTGCTTTTGTGGGTGCTGTATCTTGAACCATCATATTCACCTATATCGATTTTCACTTAAATAAGTTTATGTAGATTCTTTGAAGTATATATTATTATTTATCGGGGTTTGTTGTTGTTTTTGAGTGGATCAGCTTGATCCTCAATAAGTGATGTATCTAATACTTAGTACTTCTTCTACTCGTTTTTATATATATTCTTTGATTAGCAAGCCATTATGAGCTTCAATATTATTCGAATATGTGAAGAAAGTATGAATTAATAGCTCCGTTCAGTTCAAGGTCAAACCATTCTTCAACTGCAACCGTTTCGTTGGGATTATCTTCTTCAAAGCGGAACCAGAACTCCAGCATCTTCTTCATCTTGCTGTGTTCCTGCCCCTCCATGGTACTGGAAGGATAAGCTGTAGGGTCCCAGATATCCTCAAGCATCTTTTGAGCCATGCCAATATCAATATTATCTCCCTTCATATCCATACGAGACAACTGTTCATAGACAGAATGCACATCTGTACCCACCTGGAAAAAGGTCTTCTGTGGAATCGGTATGTTGAGCACAGAACCATACTTGAACTTTAACGGACAGTCCTGGTATGTCTTGATCTTCGAAGCCGAGAACCTCATGTTCGGATCAACAAGTGGTGGCATATTACCATCAATGAGATCCTCTAATTCCTTCGGTTCTTTCGGGTTTGCCTGCAGGAAATCCTTTACATCAAAAGTGGATAGATTGCCTTCATCCTCGATCTCCCTCAATTGAGCAAGGACTACAAGAGATTCCAGAGCCTGCTTTAACTGACCCTGTTTTGAATACATATTGACCAGTTGGAGATATTCATCCTTTTTCTTCATCAAAGGTGAAACATCATCAACCTCATTCTTCCGTTCAAATGCTTCTGCTTCGATATACTCGATCAGAGGATTTGATGTGTATTCAAGCTGTACAAGGAACTCACTTGGTGTAACGCCTCTCTTGTTCCCTTCATATTTTTCAGGGAAGACGAGGTAGAGTTGCTCCTTTGCTCTTGTCATGGCAACATATGCCAACCTTCTTTCCTCTTCAAGATGCAGCACTTTTTCATCCACGTCCCTTTGTCGACCCTTTGAAAGGGCTTTTGGTACCGTGAATGTCTTTCTCCTATGGGTCAGAGGAAGATGTCGGGTGGCCATGTCGCAGACAAAAACAACCTTTGCTTCTTTGCCCTTTGACTGATGAATTGTCATTATCTTTACAGTATCTTCATCACTGGATACTCCCTCATCCAGCTCAAGCCCGAACACCAGTTCAAGATCTTCGACCACGGTCTCAAGCTCACTCCCGCCATCAACGAGTTCAAGGTCCTCCACGGTGCTGATGAGGGAATTGAGGATCGTGATGTTCCTTCTGGATGCTGACGTGTCTTCCTGTAGCTGGGTCCTGTAAAAATCGGTCTTCTCTGATAGCAGGTGTTTTACAGTATCCGATGGCAGGTGATTCTTTTTGAGTTCTATCAGTTCATTGAGGCGGGATACTATCGATATGATCAAGTCCTTCTGGCTGAGCTCAAGTTCATCAAGATGGTAAAGCAAGACCGAATATATCCCATCACCCACAGTGTTGTCAGCTCTGCTTATCTTCAATGCCTGAAGATTGATCTTCTGCAGATCATGTTCGCTCACTCCTTCCCTTGATAGTATCTTTGCAAAACCTATGCCGTTATTGAAAGGGTTAGCAACCACATGGAGATAGGCCATTGCTTCCCTGACCACCGGGAAACGGTTCAGCTGGAGACTACCGACAAATTCCACCGGGATCATCCTTTGTTTTAAGGATTCACTGAACTTCTTACCATCAGCCCTTTTTCGAGTAAGTATGAAGATCTCACCTGGCTGAACACCGTCATTGACCATTTTCTCGATCTCTTCAGCAACATATTCTGCTTCACTTACATCATCGGGTGCTTTAACGACTTTGACATCGTTCTTTTCACCATTGTGAGCTGTGAGGTTCTTCTCCTGCCTCTGCGGATTGTTCGAGATAAGCTGCTGGGAAAGCTGCACGATCTGAGAACTTGACCTGTAGTTCTTTTCAAGCGGGATCTTTTCAAGGGATTTATAATATTCCTCTAATTGCTCTATGTTAGCAAGATATGCGCCTCTAAAACGATAGATGCACTGGTCATCATCAGCTACACAGGTCAGGTTATTACCATCAGCTATTAGATGTACGAGAAAGAGCTGTGCAAAATTGGTGTCCTGGAACTCATCCACGAGAATATAATCATACCTGGCTTTCACCATGTTCCTGACAACATCATTTGTCTCAAGAAGTTTACATGCCATGGAGATCATGTCGTCATAGTCAAGGAATCCATTATCACTTTTGTACTGCTGGTAGTGTTCATAGAACCTTGCAAGATCACTCAGCTTTAAAAGAATGTCCTTTTCTCCTTCATCTATGCCCTCAGCTTCCAAATTGCTGCTTGCATATTCCTCCAGATCCTTCGGGGATACCAGATGGTCCTTCAACTGGGATACACCTTCCAGCAAACTGGTAATAAGGTCGTATGGTTGTGGCGGGATGGCAAGGTTCTCAAAACCGAACGAATCGATGTTTTTGATACCCCAAACATGCGAATGCTCTTTTGATATCAGCTTTGCATTCTGGTTTATGCCAAGGTAAAGGGAGAACTCACGTATCAGGTCATTACAGAATGAGTGGAATGTGGAAACCGTGATACCACTTCCAACGCCTGTTTTCGTCTCAATCCTTTCCTGCATCTCTCCGGCTGCTTTTTCCGAGAATGTCAATGCCAGTATTCTTTCAGGAGACAGACCATTTTCAGTGAGATCGACCACTTTTTTTGTGATAGTGAAGGTCTTTCCAGAGCCGGGACCTGCGAGGATTAGGAGGGGTCCATCGGTAGGTCCAACGGTAGGTACCTGGCAGTATATAGGTGATATGAAACCACCATTATATTCGGTTTTCACATGGCCTCTTGTAATGATCGGTATACTTGGATTTGCACATATTTTCAATGATCTTGTTGCAAAGCTGAACCTGATTTACGGATACGAAAAGAATAGGATAGTAAGATTGTTGCCTGTAGTTGTGACCTATCTTTCAATAGTATATTTCCTTTTTGAAGAGGCGTTCTATGATCCAACCATTCTTATAATGTACTCGATCATGGCGATCTTTGGAATTGGTTTTTCGTATTTCCATAAATTCGAATATAATCTTTCTTTGATGGTGGTTGGTGCAGTGATCGGCGGGCTGACGGAAGGCATAGGGCATTTTTATGATCTCTACATCTACAGCCCGACCAACCTTCTACCACTGTTCCTATGTCTTGGATGGGGGCTGAATACCTGGATAATACAGACTCTCCCTTATTTGTTAAGGATAGATCTGGCAAAAGCCTTCAAGAAAAGTTAAAATAAATTGGAGTTCGAGTGATGGATGCTTAAATCCATGAATTGATGATATAATCTTATAAGGAGGTAGTCTGATGTCAATTGTTGTCGTATCTGATGTACACCTTGGTACGGATGAAGCTAATGAAGAAAAGTTCATTAAGTTCTTAAAAGAGTTAGATTTTGAAAAGATCGAACATTTTGTTCTTCTTGGGGATATAATTGATATCTGGAGGCGTGACTTCACAAAAGCAGTTATTGAATGTTCCAGATCACTGACACTATTAAATGATCTGGTCAGTAAAACCCAAGTTCACTATATCGTTGGGAATCATGACTATTATTTACTACGTCTTAGTGAACTTTATGGGACAAATTTTCCCTTTGACGTCAAAAAATCAACCATAATTAAAAGTAAATATCAAGAATTTTATTTCATGCACGGTTATCAATTAGAAGTATTGTGTAATCCATACTACAAATCAATGAAAACCTACGAAACCTTCAGTGAACACATGTGCCTTGCAGGTGATGATACTGGCAATGCTGCTGATGCTTTGTGGAAACTTCGTCAATCAAATAAATCCCTTTGGAATAAGTTAAAAAGAATTCCAGAGAATCCCTATGCAGCACTTAAATCAATGATGGAACCGCCTGAGGTAAGGATTAGGAACATTCGCAAGCATAATGCTATTGGACCAATTGAAAAACTTGCAGAAGCAGAATCCAAACATTTTCTGCTCGATATACGTCCTGAACAGTTTTTGGTCTATGGGCATACCCACCATCCATATATAAATGAGGAAAAAAAGGTTGCAAACACAGGTAGCTGGGGACTTGGTGATCAAAAGAAATTCTGGTACATGGAAATAGTTGATGATAAAGTAGATTTAAAGGAATTTGATTAAAGAAATTATCATTTTCCTCATCAATTAAACATTCCTCGCAAATGTTCCAGATTATCTCTAATATATTGGAAGTGATTTGATTATTAGTGATCGAAAGATCCAAATCAAATACTTCTTATATTTTTGTCTGTAGATAAAATGTAAAACCCCGATGTCTTTAGCATCGCGTTAGATTGGTAATTTAACGTTCCTACCTAAAATCAGGGAGTTCATGGGAGTTCTAGTATTTCAAAATAGAACCTTTTATTTCTTCGAAATTTATGCTCTTATAGACGATATGGATTAAAATAACCTTTTTCGAATTTCAAATAGTCACATAATCATTAAATTAAGAATAAACTCTATATGAATAATTATTTACATCTCACAGACAATAAACTTATAGGGTGTTGATGCAAATGCCGTCAAGGAGACCAACAAAAAAGAAGCAGTCAGAAGGCGCTCCAAAAATGTCTGATGGTGTGACTCGTGCATTAGAGACTTTTCAAGGGGTCGAAAACCAAATTCTACGCAGGTTTCTATTGTTAATGCCTTGGTTCATTCTAATTATTGTAGTGGTCAATCTACAAACCTATGGATTTACAGATATTCCAGCAGGGGTTATAATGTGGACGACGGGGATGGTGGCTGCAGCTTTGAGCCTTTTTGCCTTGAATGTACTCATGGATCGAATCCGTGAGACTTTAGTTGCTCTTTGGTCTCGAAAGATCATAGTTGACAAGCCTACGATGTTTTTTGTTGATGTGGACATGACCTGGGAAGACATCAATACTACAAACGATTCATCAATTTCCATCCAACTAGAAAAGAAATATGTAAAGTATATCAACGATCTTGAAAGATCAATGAATCATCCCGGTCAATGGGTAACGGGGCTGCTTTTCAGCCTTCTTGTATTTACTTGGTGGATTATACGGGATATACATATCGGGCAGTTAATTCTGGAGTTATTCATAGCTATTATTATAGGACTTATGGCCTGGAGGATGGTCATTGTGTCTATAAAGATCTGGCAGCTAGGAACTGAGTTCTGTTTAGAGCCTCAGTTAGGACATGCCGATAAATGTGGAGGGCTTGCCCCATTGGGCAATCTTTGCCTGTGGAATGCACTTATTGTCACAATACCGGCAATATACTTAGGTGGTTGGATCATCCTTGGGAGTATCCTTGATTCATATCATCTATATGATCAATACTATTACCAAGCAAAGATCTATGCACCAATATTCTCTAAACTGCTATTGATACTTGTGCCCTTTGCAGTTATCGGTTTCTTTTTGCCTTTGTGGAGCGTGCATCAGATAATGCTGGCCTGGCGAGCAGGGGTAAAGCGACAGTTGGACCATCTTAGCCATTATATCCATCATCTGGACCATGACATCCTTAATCGATCAGATATGCTGGAACCGCAGGAAGTCGATAAAATGGTAAAGAAACTGGAACTAATGGAACAAATATACCAACAAAACCGTCACACTCCTGTGTGGCCCTTTAACATCAAGATCCTGGTGAAATTTATGACTTCACAAATTGTGCCTGCACTTGGTTTTATTTTAAGTTTACGATCATAAAACAGACCTTTTGCGTGTGTCAATGAATACACAATTATTGTTCTGTTTGGTGATTACCTTGTTTTGTTTCATCTGTGGAATATTTAAGCTCTTTCAAAATTGCCAAGCAAATTCCTTCTTTATGTAATCACTTGCACGTAGAGGATCACGATATGCCCTGATGTCATATTCATCCATCATCTTTCCTGAGCTGAAGTCAGTTAAATTCAGGTTTGCTGTGTTTTTCATGACATGGATATATTCTTTTGGAAGTTCCATTTGGCTTCTGTCTTTGCTATAATATTTAGGCATGATCACATTTTTCAGAAGAGAAAATAAGGCATTTGCATCTTCATCCCAACGTACGTCCCAATCAAGACTTTCTGGATTGTATGGACCTATGATAAAACCATTCACACCATTTATGATTCCTTCACGAGCACCACCATCGGCGGTGGTTGCGCATGGTACCCCGTCTGTTTTCATGTATGATGTCCCACAGGCTTCCTTATAGATGAATGGTGTGTTGAGCCAAAGATCGCTACCTGATGTCATCTTTTTTGCAATCTGTATGTTATAATTAGGGATATATACTCCCTGGATGTCATCGCTTATGACTGATAAGTTGTCCTTTATGTTCTGGATTATGCATTTACCGCCGTCATCTTTAGGGTGTGCCTTGCCGGCAAACACCAGCTGTATAGGGCCTACATCTTTTGCTATGTCGCATAGCTTGTTGATATCATAGAACAATAGGTTTGAACGCTTGTATTGTGCTGCACGTCTCGCAAAACCTATCGTGAAAGCATTATAATTCAGTTCTGCTTCAGGAATTGTATCGTTTGCGTAATCGATAAGATTTTTCTTTTCAGTATTGTGGGCTGCCCAGATCTCTTCATCTGGTATTCTAGAGCATGGATCTTTCATACGTAGAGTTCCTGTTTTCCAATCACCTGGCAATGTCTCAAAATACTTATCGTAAAGTTTTCGGAATGAATCGGATGTCCATCTATAGCTGTGGACGCCGTTTGTTATCGAATGTATGTTGTATTCAGGGAACATTTCACGACTTACGTACTTATGTATCTTTGAGACAGCATTTATGAATCCGCTGTAGTCCATACCAAGACGGGTCGTGTTCAACTTATCATAATTATAATTTATTGCATCTCTTGGAAGTGTCTCATCGCCGTAGATTAGCCTTTCTACAAGTTCGCGGTCGAACTGGTCATGACCTGCAGGTACGGGTGTGTGTGTCGTAAAGATGCATTTTGACTTGAGGTAGTCCTGGAGTGTCAATCCTCTTTCTCTCAGTTCTTCTTCTTTGTTTTTGTTATTGTTCAGAAGTTCAAGAACCATAAGGGCTGAATGACCTTCATTCATGTGATATTTCTTTATATTGGTGAAGCCTAATGCTTCAAGCATACGGATACCGCCTATGCCGAGTACGATCTCCTGAGCCAGCCTGTATTCCCGTTCGCTTCCATAGCCGTCAGGCTTGCAGCCATAAAGACGACTGGTAATGCTCCCGTATAAGTCATTTTCATCTAGATTCGTGTCTAGCAGTATGACAGGGACTGCATTTCTGCCATCGACGCTCTTGACATCGTATTGCCAGGCAGATACTGTGACATCACTGTCTCCGACTCTTACATTTACTTTCTTGTTGAGTCTTTTGAAGTAATCCTTCGGGTTCCAATCCACGATGCTCTCGCACTGAAATCCTTCCTCGTTGAATGACTGGTTGAAGAATCCGCCTGAATAGCATGGGATTACTGCGACCATGGGGACCCCGAGGTCTGCAGCGCTCATTATCGTGTCGCCTGAAAGGATGCCCAGCCCGCCGCTATATAGGGGCAATAGGCCGTCAGGATCGATTGCTGCTTCCATCGAGAAATAAGCTATCTCTATATCTTTCCAGTCATAGGCAAAAGGAGTCATCAGGTCCTGATTGTTAATTCTGTCTGCCGTTAGGTTCATCCAATCACCGAACTATCTTTTAATCACATGAGAATAATAATCAATAGCTATTAACTATTTGATTGCCGAACTATTAAAACTATCTGTCGTTTTCAAAGCAGAAGCGATATCCAGGCAACTATAAGGACTATGATGCCTAACCACTGGATCTTCCTCAGTTTTTCTCCGAAAGCCCTATATCCATAGATCGCTGTTATCAAGGGGTTTGAGAACATGAATGCTGAGACGATTGTCACGCTTGATATCATGATTCCTGCATTGTAGGCGACGGTTCCTATGGCGACGAAGTTATTTTGCTGATCGATTCACAAAACCCTAAGCGAGCTGTAATCAGAGATCTCTATTTCTGAAAATATTGCTTCCATCATTCAATAACAGAAACTTTCTGTTCCCACATCTCCATTCTTTCCCTCACATGAGCATTAAGAGTAAAAGGTTTATCACTTTTAGCATTCTGCTTCATATAATGGAGAGCACTCTTGGAGAATCCCATCTTCTTCTGTGGTTCACGACCAGCAGCTGCTAAGATCTACAAATCGATGGTCAAACAGTGGGTAATAAAACACTATTACACGGTAATTCCCGGACTCGGTTTATCTGCTGTTGAGTCACGGACGATGAGTGAGGTGATAGCTTGAGTTACTACCATCCGAGAATCGATAGATTGAATAGCTTTGAGAATCTAACATTTACCATTCTTTTTGTCAAATGCAAAGGGAGGTGAAAAACATGAGTGAAGAAAAATATCCGGTCGATTTTGAAATTTATAGAGATGCTGTGATTGGATATGTCGTGGTCGAACGCCGAGACGAACATGCAAATCGATATGTTGAGACTGTTCCAATAGTTGGGTCATGGGAAGATGGCTATTCCATGGATTCAGAAGATGGGTGTGATCTAAACGAAGGGGATAAGACAATTGCTGCATTCCCCGCACCTCCTGGTACATACCTAATTTCAACAGATGACCACAATCGCGGAATAGTACCTATCGGTACTGAATATCTCGGTGCAACCCCCACCGACTGGGTAATGGTTGCAAAAGAAAAAAGAGAATCTTGGTAATTTTTTAACGAACAGAAATCATCGAAAGGAGTGGATTAATTGTCCACACCTAACTTTTTTGAACATAAGTTATGCAGTCTCAGCAATATCGATTACGGCAAGATAGTATTCCAACCGGCTGGAAACAATATCGAATGCTACTATGAATCACTTATAGGTAGCAAAGACAATCTGGAAAAGGGTTACAGGAGCAAAATATACAGTTTCAAAAATGGTTATTTAGATGCAGATATCCAGAAGTGTTTGAAGAGATAGAGCACCAACAGCAAAAGCAAGTGCTCTGAATTTGCGTTGCACTTGTTTGGGGGAATAGTGCTGGTAATTGCATTATGGAGAGCTCCAATGATTATAATATTAACAGCGTTAACATTATAAATAAAATTTGTGGCGCAGAGTGACTCGAGATATTGATATAACATAAAAATAATTGAGTATGTGATTAATATGAGTGGCAGTAGAAATTTGAAAATAAGGGATATTAGAAGCAAGGATATTACAAATACAATATCGGTTGAAGGCGAAGTTTCAACCATAGGAGAAATTCATCCTAAATTAAAAACTGTTGCTTATATGTGTGATAATTGCGAATTTGTTATGTACTTACCAGTTGAAGGATCTAAAGCTGGGAAACCAGTACATTGTGAAAATGAATGGTGTGGCAATAAATCTGGCTTTACTCTTTTAGAAAAAAAATCTTCACGAATCGATTCTCAACAGATCTGGATTGAAGAATTGAACCCCATTGATCCAATTAATCCAAGATCATTACTCGTTCATTTGGAAGGGGATTTGGTGGATACTGTAAATGTTAAAGATAAGATCGTGGTGACAGGAGTACTAAAAGCACACTTCAAAGCAACATCTACTACTGGTGATTTTGTTATAGAAGCTAACTCAATTGAAAAATATAAAGAAAAGAGCCTAGATGTCGACAATAAAACAGGAACCGACTCAAGAGAAGTAAAACAGGTTATACTTGACATAATCGAACGGCTCAGCTCATCTTCCCCTTCCAAAAACGCTTCACTTGAAGATGTTTACCAGGAGGCCTTAAAGTTACAGATTGAACGTGAATGTGCTGAGGAGTGTGTTACAAAACTTAAACACCATGGGGATTTACTGGCTCCGGATAGTAAGCATGTCAAAATTGTTTGACTATTTCGTTCAAACATTGACTACACTTCTCATTTTTATAAAAAACATCAGGTCATTTCTCTCTTCTACCACCTCTTCATGATGTTTGCCATACATCTGTCATTGCACCACTGCATAAGGCGAAAACCTTTTCCTCTTCATCAACACCGTAGCAGCATCACTCAAAGCAGCCTTCTTTCCCTCTTCATCCTCCAAGGATGCATTACAACCCCAAAACAAATAACTCCTGAACCA